>JBDTXL010000268.1:0-2889 GCA_040006195.1 Gemmatimonadota bacterium
CCGCCGCGCGTCCGCAGATCAACGTGCGCCTCGCGCCTCGTACACCGCCCGCGGAGGCGGACCTGGGTTCGGTGCGCAACATGATCGAGTCCAATATCTCGGGCGCTGCTCCCAAACGCTGACGATCTCTCGCTCGCGCGCTCGATGACTCTCCGCGGCATCATGAAAAGCACGATCGAGCACGTCACGCTGTGGAGCGGCGTTACAGGGGTGTTGCGCGCAAGCAGACGCGGCGAGGCGCTCGTGCTCGCATATCACAACATCGTTCCCGAAGGTATCGAACCATTCGGCGACCGCTCGCTGCATCTTCCGCGCGCGCGCTTCGCGGCGCAGCTTGACGCCCTCGCGCGAACCCACGACATCATGTCGCTCGAGCGCGCTCTCGCCAGCGACTGGGGCAAGCGCCCTGCCGCCGTGATTACCTTCGATGACGCCTATCAGGGTGCAGTGACCGCCGGCATCGCCGAGCTCTCAGCACGCGGCCTTCCTGCGACGATCTTCGTGGCGACCGCGTTTGTGAACGGCGGCGACTTCTGGTGGGATGCGCTCACCGCTCCGGGCGCGGAGGCTCCCGCAGCGGCGCTACGCGCCCGCGCCCTCGACGAATGCGCGGGCGAGGATGCGTGCATCCGCGCTATGGCCACACGCGAAAAGCTCGCCGCTTCCATTGCTCCGCCGCCTCACGCGCGCGGCGCGAGCGAGCGCGAGCTCGCCGCGGCCGTAGCAGTGCAGGGGATCTCGCTCGGCTCGCACACACATGGGCACCCGAATCTCGCGAGGCTTTCCGGCGACGCGCTACGCTCGGAGCTCGAGCTCCCGCTCGCGTGGCTGCGCGAGCGATTCGCGGATGTGCTTCCGGTCATCTCGTATCCGTACGGGCTCTCCTCGCCCGCGGTCGAGCGCGCGGCCGCGCGTGCGGGCTACACCGCCGGCCTGCGTATCGATGGCGGCTGGATCTCGCGCGCCTCGAGCAACGCATTCGCGCTCCCGCGTTTCAACGTGCCGTCCGGACTTTCCGATGCGGGCTTCGCGCTCCGCGCCGCGGGCGTGCTCTCGCGATGATGCCGCGTCGCATCCTCGTCACCGACGGCACACAGCGCAGCGCCCTCGCCGTCGTCCGCTCGCTCGGTAAGATCGGCCACACGGTGTTCGTGTGCGCGCCGCGCGTGCCGTCGCTCGCCGGCTCCTCGCGCTATTCGTTCGCCGAGTCCGAGGTTCCGAGCGCGCTGGTGTCGCCGGTGGAATTCGTGAACGAAGTGACGCTGCTCGTCGACCGCTGGCGCATCGACACGCTGATCCCGATCACTGAGGCGTCGCTGCTCGCGCTGCTCCCCGAGCGCGCGTCGGTCGGCGCCACGATACCCTTTCCCGATGAGAGCGTCTTTCGCGGCATCACGGACAAAGGCGCGGTGCTCGCAGCGGCAAAGCAGCTCGGAATTGCAACGCCGCAGCAAGTGGTGGTGCGCGCGAAGAGCGACCTGGCTGCCGTCGACTTGGCACTTCTCGACTATCCCGTCGTGCTCAAGCCGTCGCGATCGGTGGGTGAGAATGAGGGACAGCGCGTCGCACTCGGCGTGATGCACGTTCCGGACGCGAAGTCGCTGGTGCCGGTGGTCGAGTCGCTCGACGACGCGGCCTTCCCGCTTCTCGTGCAGCAGCGCATCGTGGGTCCGGGGACGGGCGTCTTTCTGCTCGTGTGGGACGGCCTCGTGCGGGCCGCGTTCGCGCACAGGCGGATTCGCGAGAAGCCCGCATCCGGCGGCGTGAGTGTGTACTCGCAGAGTGTCGCCGCCGAGCCGGAGCTCGTCGAGCGCTCGCGGCAATTGCTCGAACGCATGAAGTGGAATGGCGTGGCGATGATCGAGTACAAGCTCGACGCGAGCACCGGCGTGCCGTATCTCATGGAGGTGAACGGTCGCTTCTGGGGCTCGCTGCAGCTCGCCATCGATGCGGGCGTCGACTTTCCGGCACTGCTCGTCGCCGCGTCATACGGCCACCCGCTGCCGCCGGTCACCACCTACAGCATCGGCGCGCGCAGTCGCTGGTGGTGGGGCGACGTCGACCAGCTACTTTCGCGCTGGCGCAAGAGCGACGCCGAGCTCGCGCTTCCGCCCGACGCGCCATCGAAGCTGCGCGCGACTCTACAGTTTTTCTCGCTCCTTCAGCCTCACAATCGGAGCGATGTCTTCCGCGTGCGCGATGTGAAGCCATTCGTGCGCGAGACACTCGACTGGTTCCAGCGCCGATGAGCACCTCAAGCAAGGCGCCGCTCCGAATCGCGCTCATGATCGAGTGCGATGGCCCGGGCGGCGCCGAGCTGATGATGCTGGACCTCGCGACAGAGCTGCGCTCGCGTGGACACGCCGTGTTGCCCGTGAATCTCGCGAACGGCACCGGCTGGCTCGGGGCTCGCTTCGAGGCGGCCAGCTTCGCGCCCGCGACCTTTGCGATTCGAAACCCCGTTGATTTTGCCGCGGTGCGTGCGCTCACGGCGATCCTGCGCGACTTCCGCGCCGACGTCGTGCACAGCCACGAGTTCACGATGGCTGTCTACGGCGCTGCCGCCGCGCCGCGTGCCGGCGCACGACATGTGATCACGATGCACGGCGGCCTGTATTACGCCACGGCGATGCGCCGGCGGCTCGCGTTACGCTGGGCCGCTCGACGGAGTGATGCGCTGGTCGGCGTCTCTCTCGCCACCGCCGCCGCGCTCGAACATACGCTCCGGCTTCCGCGCGAACGCGTATCCGTGGTGCCCAACGGCATTCCACAGCGCAGTGGAACTCGTGAGCACGTTCGGCGCGAGCTTGCTATCCCTGAAGAAGAGCTGCTCATCGTGGCGGTCGGAAATCTGTATCCGGTGAAGGGACACGCCGTGCTCCTCGACGC
>JBDTXL010000269.1:0-1730 GCA_040006195.1 Gemmatimonadota bacterium
CGGCCGCACGCACTTCGTACGGCTCAATCCCCAGCCCCTCGCGAAGGCCGACGAGTGGCTGCGCGGCTACGAGCGGCTCTGGGACATCCGCCTTGCGCGGCTCGAAGAGATGCTGCGACACCCCGACAACGAAGGAAGCGGCCGCTGAGAGCAGCCACGCTTCCGGGACTGCACCCCACCTCCGCGAGAGTGAGCATGTCCGCCTCTACTGACCAGCTGCACAAAGCGATCGTGCTCGACGCGCCCCGGTCGCGGGTCTGGCGCGCGATCACCGATGTGCGCGAGTTCAACGAATGGTTCGGTGTCAATCTCACCAGTCCGTTCACGTTGGGAGCGGAGGTGAGCGGCCACATCACTATTCCCGGCTACGATCATCTCGTGGCCACGATCTGGATCGAGACTATGGAGCCGCAGAGCCGGTTCTCTTTTCGATGGCATCCCGATGCTACCGATCCCGGCGTGGACTACACAAAGGAGGCAACGACACTCGTCACGTTCACCTTCGAGGATATAAAGGGGGGGACGAAACTCACGATCGTCGAGTCGGGCTTCGATGCGCTGCCCGAGTCGCGACGCGGTAAGGCGTTCTCCGGGAACGATGCCGGCTGGGCGTCGCAGACGAAGCGCATCGCGGCCTATCTCGCGGCGCACCCCTGACGCGTCAGCTCACCCGAAATGCTCTCGCGTGACCTGTACCACGATCGACGCCGCGCGATCGATGCCGAGCCATCCGGTGTTCAGGCACAGATGGTAGTTCTCGTGCGCGAGCCATGACCGGTTCCAGTGCGAGCGCACGTACTGCTCGCGCTGCTTGTTGCTCTCGATCACGTACTTCTCCGCATCCTTGAGCGAGAGCGACAGCCGGGTCGCGACGCGCGCCGCCAGCTCCGCGTGCGCCGCGTAGCAGAAGACGTGCAGCGAGTCCTCGCGCTCGCCCAGCACCCACTGCGCTCCGCGCCCCACCACCACCGTTGGTCCCGCCGCCACCGCCTCCTCGATCAAGTTCGCCGTTACTTCGAGGATTCTCTCTTCGCTCGGCGGCAGCGTCGTCGGGCGTCCGCTGAAAACCTCGGGCGCGCCAAGCGCGAGCGCGTCGGCGATACGTTGGCCGAACGTCGGCACGCGCTCCTCTCGCTCCACTACCTCGCCCACCGGCACGCCGAGTCGCTGAGCGACGGAGTCGACGAGCTCGTTGTCGACGAGCTGCCAGCCGAGCAGCGCGGCGACGCGTGCCGCCAGCTCGGCGCCGCCCGCGCCGACCATGCGCGACACCGTGATCAGCGGCATGAGTGTTTCACTTGCTCAACTGAGATGGCAGACCCGCAGGTGCTCGACCACTCGAAAGCCGAGCGCATCCCATACCGCGTTGGCGGTCTCGTTCTCGACTGCGTTGTGCAGCCGTGCCTCGCGGAGTCCGCGCGCACGGCACCACTCGATCGCCGATGTGAACAGCGCGCGCAGAACTCCATGTCGGCGCGCGCTCGGAACCACAAATACGGAGGAGATGTATCCGTGACGCGCGGGGAAGAGCAGCGGCAGCCCCGCACTTGCGACGCATCGGAGCACGCCCACTGCGGTGCCGTTGCTCTCGGCGAGGAACGTCACCTCGCTCGGACAGCGGAGCTGCCCGGCGAAGAGTCGGCTCGCGCGCGCCGGCGCGTCGGGGCGCAGCCGGCGGTAGATCGGATTCTGCGCGTGCTCGCGGAGCAGGGCGAGACGAAGCTCCACGA
>JBDTXL010000270.1:0-5790 GCA_040006195.1 Gemmatimonadota bacterium
CGAGTGCGACGCAGGCGAGGGTGCCGATGGTGAGCGTGGCGTCTTCGACGAAGAGGCCCCAGAGCTCGGCGAGCGCGATGCGGAATGCGTTCATGCGCCCACCGATGTGCGCGTCCGCGCGCGAGCAATGCGAACGGCGAGGGCGGAAAAGAGCAGGAGCAGTGCGATCATCGCGAGGAGCGCGAGATCTTCGCCCGGCCAGGGGAACCGGAGCCCTTCGCCGATCCAGAACACTCCGAATGCCGTGAGCATGATGCCGACGGTGAACTTGAGCGTGTTCTCCGGGACGCGCGACAGCGGGCGATGGAGCGCGAAGCCGAGCCCGATGACGAGCACCGCGGCGAGCGCGGCGCCGAGGCTGGCGACGAGGAGCGAGCCGCCGGCGCCGATCGCGAGTACGGTGAAGGTGACCTCGAGCCCTTCGAGGGCGACGGCTTTGAAGCAGGCAAGGAATGCGATCGTGTCGAACTTCGCGCGGGTGGGCTGGCCGCTCTCGAGCATGAGCGCTTTTTCCTTTTCGTAGATCTTCGCTTCGTCATGCATTGAGATCACGCCGGCCGCCCGGAGGATCGCTTTGCGCAGCCATCGGATGCCGAAGAGCAGAAGAAGAACGCCGACGACGAGCTGCAGCGTCGTGATCGGGATGCGGCCCAGGGCGGGACCGAAGAGCGCGATGAGAACGATGAGGAAGATCGTACTGGCCGCGGCGCCGAGGAGGGCGGGACGCCAGCCGCGTGTGGTGCCGACGGCGAGGACGATCGTGAGCGCCTCGACGCACTCGACGAGCGAGGCGAGGAAGGCGGCGACGAAGGCAGTGCTTGCGTGCAGCCAGGACATGGGTATCGTCTCTCTTGAGAATCGGTCGACGCGCGCGGGTGCGTGAATCTATAGTGGTGCGAGCGTCTGCTGGTAGTCGTGTTGAGGTTGTCCGAGGTTCCCCGAGTACAGGGAGTTGTTTTTGAGACGCGCCTTGATCGCTGGCACGGTCTACTTCGTGTTGCTGTTTGCCTTGGGCTTTGTCCTGGGGATTCTCCGTGTGATGTACGTCGCGCCGCGTTTTGGCCAGACTGCTGCAACACTCGCGGAAGTGCCTGTGATGCTTGTTGCGGCCGTAGCTGCGTGCCACTGGGCGATTAGCCACTGGCAAGTGTCCCGTGCCATGACGATCCGCTGGATGATGGTGCTGTGGTTTCTGGTACTACTGTTTGCGTTCGAAACGCTGCTCGGTGCGGTGCTTTTTGGGTGGACGGCGAGCGAACAGTGGGCGGCGCTGACGACGCGCGCAGGGTTGATCGGACTTGCGGCCCAGATTATCGCTGCGCTTCTACCGCTGGTTGTCGGCAGGCGTGAGGGTCGGGATTCAGATTGCTCGGAGGCGGCTGGGTGATTGGGGAGGAGGTCCTAGCTCTACCCACAGCGTCTCCTCATTCCCGCGTTGCAGCAGTGCGGTCACTTCGCGTTGAAAGTGCAGATTACCGCAGTCACATCACACGGGCACTCACGAACGTAGCCGACTCTCGAATAGTCCCCCGTCATTGCTCGACAAGGCCGCAGTCAACGCACACAACACGGCGTTCTTCCAGGCACTGAACACCGGTCCGATAGCTGCGACCTACACGTTTGTGGGAAGCTGCGGCGGCGCGGACACTGCGTGCATTGCGTCCCCATCTTCGCTTTCGATCGCTGCCGGGGCGACGGTTCCTATCACCATTGGCTATAAATCTGAGGCGCTAAGTACCACGGGCACCGTCACGCTGACCGCGTTACCGCAATCAAGGAGCCCGACAGCACAGTCGTCGGTTTTGGATATACGCTGGGGGACACGAACCGCATCACGTCGAGAACGGATCGCAATGGCGTCGTCGGCATCTTTGCCTACAACGCCGCCAAGATGCTCGTGCGCGACAGCATCGATATGGATACGACGGGCGCGCCGATCGTAACTAATTTTCGGCCGTACGAATCCGTAGGATGGGCACCGTCGTCGGTGGACACCGCGCTCACCTATGGCTTGATAGATGGCCCTCGAACCGACGTCGGGGACACCACACTCTTCTGGCTCGATCAGTTCCAGGAGCCGCGCCGCATTCGAAACGCGCTCGGGCAGGAGACCTCTCTCTCACGCGCGAACGCGACCTATCCGGCGCTCGTCACCCGCATGCAAGCGCCGAACGGGCGTGTGGTTCTGGCGACATACGACGGACACGGCAACATCGCAACGTCCACAGATTCGGGCACGTGCATTTCGGGCACCTGCGCGACGACGACGTATCTCTGGGATCAGAAGTGGGACTTCGTTCGCAAGGTGACGGCGCCACTGGGCGAGGTCTCACTCTCGAGCTATGACCAGGCTTTTGGGAATAAAGACTGGCAGTCGATTGACGCCGACTCCACCATTCAAACCCATCGCGTGAGCTTTACGTATGATGCCACCTGGCATTTCACGTCCACGGTCCAGGAACCGCTCATCGCCGGCCAGCAGCGAATATGGTACAACGGCGCCGGGAACCTCGATTCGGTCAAGAGCCCGACAAACATTCCCACCCGTTTCTATTCCGATTCGCTCGGCCGCGATACGTTAGTCAAGTCTGCGATTGACTACGGCGATACGACGTGGGTCATGTCCACGACGACGTACAACGTGTCCGATCAGGACATCTTGAGCAAGTCGTATTCGTATCCTCTCAGCCTCGATTTGGGCACGACGATTCACGGCAAGCTGTTCGATCCGGAAGAAAATGTGCTACGCGATTCGGTAATCGCGTCGCCCGACACCAATCACATCGGTTGGGTGAAGCACGTCTGGGCGTACGATCGTGCAAACCGAAAGCGAACGGAATATCCGCAAGGCCCGGTATACGGACACGAGACCTTCACCTACGACGCCGCTGGAAACGTCGTGAGCTGGCTCCCGCGGGCGGGGAACTCCAACACCACAACCTACGATGTGCTCAATCGTCCGACACGCCGCGTGGTGCCGTCGCTCGGCATCGGTGGCCTCGACCGCTACACCTACGGCTCGAGCTTTCTCGCCGACACGCTCACCTTTACATACGACATCGCTGGCAACACGCTGACGGCGAACAATGTGTTCGCCAAGATCTCGCGCGCCTACTATCTGAACGGCTCCCTCGCGGCAGACACGGAGCGCGTACGAGAGAGCGATTCCGCATCGACCGCCTTCTCGCACCTCTACGGCACACGTTACGGCTACGATCTCGAGGGTCGCCGCAGCTGGCTCAAACACCCGGCGACGCTGGCATCGGCGGGGACCGACAGCGTCGCGTATGCGTATGATGCGCTCACGGGAATGCTCAAGTCGGTGCGTGACCCGTACGGGAATCGCTTCGGCTTCTCCTACGATGCGGCATTACGGCTGTCGAGCGACACCGCCGCGATGACGACCGGAGCGGTGCTCCTTCAAACCCGCAGTTACGACAACGAAAGTCGAATGGTGGGGCACCGAGAGACGCAGAACGGCTCGACAATTATCCAGGATTCGCTCTTCTACGACGCGCGAAACAAACAGACTTCGGCGACATTTCTTACTGGTAGCGAGACCAACACGTATTCAAAAATTGGCGCGCTCGCACAGCACGTAAGCCCGACATCCAATGATACCGTCATCACGGACGCGCTCGGGCACCAACGTTCACACGCGACGCAGCTTCAAGGGTATACCGCGAGCACCATGCTGTACGATGCGGCTGGCTCTGCGGAACTGGTAACGGTCGCAGGCGCACGGCCAGGCGGCATGAAGGATACCACGGGAAACACGTACGATTTGGCGGGTTCACTTTGGAATGCGACCAATCGACGTGAGATTGCCGCTTCCGGGATCGGCCACGTCGTTCCGTACTTTGCACGTACGCGCACGTGGAGCCGGTATGGAAGCAATCTGCAGCTCATGGCTGTGGAAACTCGCTTCGACACCGTCGATGCGACGATCGTGTATGGACCCACGACGTACTACGAGCGAGAGGAATATCGCTACGATGCGGTCGGTCGCCGCATCTGGCGCCGGCTGATTCGACCCACGGGTTTGTGCAGCAAGATGGACTTCGCCTCAGGTTGCCTGAGTGTCGTCGAGCGCACTGTGTGGGACGGCGATCAGGTGCTTTGGGATATCCGATCCGATGGTGGAGAAGGGGCAAGCTCCGTCGCGATGGAAGTCGACGCCTCCGGAGTGCGCACGACGCCAGCACTCGAGGGGCGCGTCTTCTACACGCACGGTCCCGGAATCGACCATCCGCTGTCTATCGGTCGGCTCGACGCGAATGTGACGGCGATCGTTCCCGAATACGATTGGAAGGGTAACGCGATCGCTGGCTACTGCACTGCGGGAACTCTGTGCACGCAGTTGCAGTGGCCAGAGAAGCTGGAGTCGCCGTGGGACCAGGATCCTCCGCCGGCCGGGGGACCGACGGTGTGGGCAGGTAATCTCATCGACAATCACAAGGATGGGTCGGGATTTGTCTACATGCGAAATCGCTACTATGATCCAAGTAGCGGGCGGTTTACGCAAACTGATCCGATTGGGCTTGCGGGAGGGCTCAATGCGTATGGGTTCGTAGGTGGGGATCCGGTGAATTATAGCGATCCATTTGGTCTTTTTCCTTTAGGAAAAATTATCAAGTTAGGTGTTGAGGGCTTTCAAGTGTTGATGAAAGGAGTCCGAGAGGAGCGTCTTATTGCGGCAGTCAAGGAGGGAGAGGACGTGATTGCGCCTACGCAAACAGCCGCTCGACGCATTGCTAGAGCCGCTGGCGATGGCAAGACGCCGGTTGGTCCCGAGTCGCACACGCTCGCCGGCGGATCCGAAGGACGATCGCACTATCACGTAAATGGGAGAGCGGGACCCTCCCACATCTTTTACGGAATTGCCGCCGCGCTTACTCTTTCGCACTACGCAGAAAACTCATCCCCGGTCGTTAAGGGGGCTGCGGAAATTGGCGATTTTTTCAACCCATTGTCCCTTCCTTCAGACGCTATCGGCATTTATACAACAATTAGGGACATGACGTCAGGATCAAACTCCTCAGGGGCAAAGCCATAATGGCAGCGCCGTCCTCAGTCTTGTTTTTCATTCCCAACGTTCTTTGCGCTCTGAATACGCCGGTTGTACTAGAAGGCGGGACGGAGCAGGTGTCGCGGTATGTAAGATCATATTACGTGACGGCGCTGAACGCAGAAGATGCATGTGAACTTATACTACTCGAGGAACAAAGGGACAACGCCTCCGTCATGGAGGTCGACCAGCCCAAATTCGTTCGCCTCTCTGAGGTGCCTACTGACATCAGGGCGGTGTTGCGAGAGGGTCGCGGTATAAATTGGAGAAGCGGTAGAGCGTTTTTTGTCGACTAAGTATTTCGCCTGGACGTGTCGCTTCGAGTCGTCCATACGGATTCTGGCGGTCGTGAAATCGCCGTCCAAAGTCCCAGCACGAGGAGTTGCCCTGAGACGCGGCTTGATCGCTGCCACTGCCAGTTTCATATCGCTGTTTGCCTTGGGCTTTATCCTGGGGATCGTTCGCGTGACTTTCGTCGCGCCTACTGCGCCTTTCTGAGTGCTCTCAAAAACTGTGAACTTCCGCAAATGCAAAGGTCGAGAACGACTGCGCTTTATTGGCACCCCAACAGATTCGGCCGGTATCGTTGTCCGAGCTATGCATGTTGAGCTTTCGGATAGCGGGGGGGTACACCCGAATCTGATCCACCTCGAGCGCTAGTTTTTCAATCGGGGCGGGTACACCCGAATCTGATCCACATCGAGCGCTAGTTTTTCAATCGA
>JBDTXL010000271.1:0-6493 GCA_040006195.1 Gemmatimonadota bacterium
AAGAACGGGTGCGTCGCGTCGATCGTCTGTGTCTGCCGCAGCGTGATCGTCAGTTTTTTGGCGGACGGATCCCAGGCGCGCGTGAGCGACACTTTCGGATAGCCGATGCCATATGCCCACTGGTCGAAGAACCAGTCGAGATCACGCCCCGAGACCTTCTCCATCGCGATCGCGAAGTCTGCAGTCTCGACCGGCTTGTACGCGTTGTCGGTGAGAAAACGATGCATCCCGGCCCAGAAAATCGAGTCGCCCAGCAGCCGCCGGAGCTGGTGCGCGAGCTGTGCGCCCTTTGGATAGATGTGCCCGGAGAAGAAGAGCTGGATGGGGTCGCGGCCCTTGTCGTCGCCGTAGACGAGCGGGCGATCCTCGTTCAGATCCGCATCGCGCGCGCTGCGCTGCTGATTGATCCAGCTGAGCTGCCCCGCTTCCCACCCACGGCTCTTCTCGTTCTGCACCGACTCCATGTACGTGGTGAGCCCCTCGTTGAGCCAGGCGTGCGCCCAGGTCGCCGTCGTGGTGAGATCGCCGAACCACTGATGCGCGAGCTCGTGCGCGTCGAGCCCGCGGCCGCTGTTCTCCGGCTCGCCGCCCGCGCCGTGAAGCGCGAGGTCCGTCTGCGTCGTTGCCGAGACGTTCTCCATTCCGCCGTAGGTGAAATCGGGAATGACGGACTGGTCGTACTTGGCCCACGGAAAATTCACGCCGAGCACTCGGCTGTAGATCTCGATCATCGACGGTGTCTCGCCGAATGTGCGCCAGCCGGCGTTGACCGTATCGGAGGCGACCCAGTATTCAACGGGAATGCCGCGCCAGTTATCGTGGAGGATGCTGAACTTCGCGGCCACGATCGAATACATGTACGTCGATGCCGGAAGCTCCTGGGACCAGTGCCACAGCTTCTTCGACCCGCCCGCGACGCTGGTCACCTCGACGAGACGTCCGTTGGACAGCACGCTCACGCCGCTGTCTGCGGTGACGAGGATGTCCCACGTGGTCTTGTCGTTCGGCGCGTTATAGGTAGGCACCCACGAGGGCGTCTCGATCGCCTCGCCCTGGGTCCACATCACCCGGCGCCGCGGAACGAAGTACATGCCGCGCTCCGGCATTCCATGGTAGCGGAGCGAGAACACGACGGTGTCGCCGACCTTCGCGCGCCTGGCGAGGTGGACGGTGACGCTGCTCGTGTCGAAGGAGAACTTCAGCTTCGCGCCCTTCGCGTCGGTTGCGCTTTCTATGGTCAGCTGCGACGCATCGAGATGGATCGTGTCCGTCGGCGCGGCCGTCACCACGAGTCGCGTCTCGACTTCGCCGGCGACGCTGCGCTTCTCCAGGTCGTAGCTCACTGCGATGCGCTGGTGGAGGAGATCGAAGGTGCGTGCGCGCTGCGGCCAGACCCTGGGCGGCGCGTACTCGCCGACGCGGCCGGTAAGGCGCGGTGCCTGCGCGCGGGATGCCGAAGGTGCGAGCGCAGCTGCGAGCGCGGCGAAGAACGCGAGGACGGACAGGAGACGACGAAGATGTACGGGCATAATGCGGCGGGATGAGGAATCGCGGCTATGAATGGCCAGGACATCATTTTCCATAGTCGATGTCCGCGCGAACGTTCCTTCGCGTCACACGCGCGCGCAATCGGCGGCGGAAAAAGGCAATCGCCACGCGAGAGAGTCGCCCGCGCCCGCGAGAAGCATTCGCTTACGGCTCGAGTTGCGAAGCCGCTCGCTTGTTCTTCAGCCCGTGGTATCGCCCATGCGGCGAAGCTGACGCAGTCGTCTCCGCTGGCCGGGCGCGAAGCCCTTCTCCTGTCGCTGCTGCCTGAGCTGATCGACCTTCTTTCGCAGCCCCTCCTGCAAAGTGGCGTACTTCGCCCGTTGCACGGGCGAAAGGAATTGCGCCAGATCGTGCTGCTCGTGGGCGAACATGTCGAGCCGCTGCTTTTGTACATCGATGAGATCGTCGAGCATGCGCGACACCTTCTCCTGATCCGCGTCGGCATCGCGAAGCACCTCGGCGCGAATCGTCTGCCGCGCTTCGCGATCTCGCTGGTTGAGCGACCGGCGCTCGCCCTCGTACTTGCGATTGACCTCAACGAGCTGCCGCATCTGATCGTCACTGGCACCGAGCGTCTGTTGGACGACCTCGAGTACGCGCCGCTGCAGTGCCTGCACGAGTGGCCGCTGCGTGCTGTCGGCGCCCTGCGCGCGCAGCGGCGCTCCGAGCACCACTCCGCACGCAAGCGCACATCCCACCAGACGAATCTTCATCGCGTGCCTCCCGCAGACTGATCATCGAGCGTCGCGCCAAGCGGATCGATCTCCGGCGCCGGCTCCCCCGAGGGGACTGCCGACATGCCATTGAGCGACGCGGTCAGCGTGCGCACGTCATCGTCCGAGAGATCGGAGAGGTTGTCGAGCGCTCCAACGCTCGCGACCGTGGTCGGAACACTCGGCGTACTCGTAGAAGCGGCCTGCGGCGGCGCCACGGCCACCTGCTGCACGGGCGCGGGAGCCGTGCGCGAAGAATCAGGCACGGGCAGATCAGGCATCTGCGCACCCGGTGCGTGCGTCACCGCCACTTCCGGCGTCGCACTTCGTCCTCGAAGCGCATAGGCGATTCCGATCGCGCCGACCGCGAGAATCGCCGCCGCCGCAATTCTGAGCGACCACATCGGGGCCGCCCGCCCACGAACAGGCTGCGACGAGGCAAGCAGCTGCGCCCGCACCGCCGCCGCGATCTTCGCCGCGTCGATCGCGGGCCCGCGCATGAGCGCCGGCCGCAGCGCTCGCAGCAGCTCGAGCTCCTCGGCGCACTCCTCGCACTCGGCGACGTGCGCCTCCACTTCCAGCTGCATCTCTGCGCCGAGGCGCCCGCTCACGAGCTCGGGCAACAGATCCCGCATCTCTCCGTTCGTGCACTCACTCATCGATCTTCTCCCTGATGGCCCGCATCGCGTTGTGATAGTGTACGCGCGCCGCACCTTCCGTACTCCCCACCGCGATCGCGATCTCCTTGTACGACAGCCCTTCCGTTACACGCAACGTGAAGATCGAACGCTGCATCGGTGACAGCGTCTCCACTGCCGCGCGCAGCCGCTGTTCGGTTTCCGCCGCGACCGTTCCCTCGAGCGCGTCCGACGAGCTCACGATGTCGCCGTCCTGGATCTCGACGTGCAGCTTCGCTCGCTTGCGTCCTCGTTGCCGATCGCGGAGCAGATTGCGGGCGATCGTAAGCAGCCACGTGCGAAAGGTGCTTTCGCCACGAAACGAATCCAGCGAGCCGAACGCGCGCACGAACGTGTCCTGCACGACCTCCTCCACATCGTCGCGCTCGCCCAGGCTCGCAATGAAGCGTGCGATCCCCTGCGCGTGGCGCTCCACGAGCAGCGTGGCCGCACGCTCTTCCCCGCCCCGCCACCGCGCGATCAGCGCGACGTCGTCCGGTGCGAGCTCGCTCGGTGAGTGGTCAGTCATGCAGTCACAAATGAGACGCTGCCGCTCGGGAGACGTTAAGGGGCGCCCGGAACGCTCGTACAAGGGGTGCGCCAGAACCTTCCGCGCATCAACTTAGACGAGTGGCACTTCCGCCCGACACCCGCACCTCACCCTCGACTCCGTCCAGCACACCATGACCGACGCCGTCATTGTCGACGCAGTCCGCACCCCGATCGGGCGCCATGGAGGCGCCCTCGCCCGTGTGCGCCCCGACGATCTCGCCGCCGTCCCCCTTCGCGCCCTCCTCGCGCGCTCCGGGATCGATCCGATATCGATCGACGACGTTCTCCTCGGCGCCGCCAATCAGTCCGGTGAGGACAACAGAAACGTCGCGCGACTCGCGCTTCTCCTCGCCGGCATCCCGATCACCGTTCCCGGCCAAACCGTCAACCGCCTCTGCGGCTCCGGCCTCCAGGCGATCGCCTCCGCCGCGCACGCGATCAAGTGTGGCGAGGGGAGTGTCTTCTTGGCGGGCGGCGTCGAGAGCATGACGCGCGCGCCCTGGGTCACCCTCAAGCCTGATACCGCCTTTCCGCGAGGCTCGCCTGTCGTCGCCGACACCACGCTCGGCTGGCGTTTCCCGAACTCGCAGCTGCCGGCCGAGTGGCTCATCTCGATGGGAGAGACAGCGGATCTCGTCGCCAAGCGCTGCAACATCTCGCGAGAGGATCAGGATCTGTTCGCGGCCGAGAGCCAGCGCCGAACGGCGGCGGCCGTTGCGTCGAAGAAATTCGAGGACGAGATCGTCCCCGTCACGGTGCCGGGCGCGAAGGGCGATACGATACTCTCGCTCGATGAGCATCCGCGCCCCGATTCCACGGTCGAGAAGCTGCGCGCGATGAAGCCCGCCTTCGCGAAGGACGGTACGGTGACCGCCGGATCGGCGAGCGGCATCAACGACGGCGCGAGTGCGGTGCTCGTGATGTCGGCGGAGGCTGCGACGAGCGCGAACGCTCGCCCCTTCGCGCGCGTCGTCGCGAGCGCGGTCGCCGGCGTCTCCCCGGAAGTGATGGGGCTCGGCCCGATCCCGGCGACGCGACTCGCGCTCTCTCGTGCCGGACTCACGATCGATGACATGGACCTGATCGAGCTCAACGAAGCGTTCGCGTCGCAGGCGCTCGCGTGCATGCGCGAGCTCGGCGCCGATCCCGCGCGCGTCAACGTCAACGGCGGCGCGATCGCGCTCGGGCACCCGCTTGGCGCCTCGGGTGCGCGCATCGTGACCACGCTGGTGCACGAGATGCGGCGGCGCAGCGCACGCTACGGTCTCGCGACGATGTGCATCGGTGTGGGTCAGGGGATTGCGATGGTGCTGGAGCGTATACGGGAATGAGCGGGCAGGCAGCACCGATGTTGATCGGGCACCGCGGCGCGCCGCGCGAGCGACCCGAGAACACCCTCCCCTCATTTCTCCGCGCGCTCGAGCTGCAGGCCGACGGAATAGAGCTCGACGTGCATTGCACGAGGGATCGTATCGTGGTCGTGCACCACGATGAAATCCCGCGCGCCACGCCGCCTTCCGGCCAGCTCGCGGGAACGCGCATCGATGCCCTCACCTTCGACGAGCTGCAGGGCTTCTCGGTGCGCGGGCTCGCGCTCATCTCGACGCTGGAAGAAGCGCTCGCGGTGATCAAGGGGCGCGCGGATGTGTTCGTCGAGCTCAAGGGATCCGCGATCGAGCGCGAGGTCGTCGATGTCATTCGCGCATCGATCGCGCCAGCCCGCTGCGCCATTCACTCATTCGACCACGCGCAGGTAGCTCGTGCGCGCGCCATCGCGCCGGAGCTTCGTGGCGGAATTCTCTTCGATCGCCCCGTCTCCGACCCCGTGGCCTCGATGCGCGCAGCGGACGCGCTCGACGTGTGGCCGAGCCATGAGCACGTTGATGAAGCGCTCGTCGAGTTGGTGCACGGCGCCGGCGGGCGCGTCATCCCGTGGACCGTCAACAAGGCTACAGAGGCACTTGGACTGGCCGCGCTCGGTGTAGATGGACTCTGTACGGACTTCATTCCGGTACTGCGCGCCGCATTCTGACACATCCGGGCATACGGACGGCTGGCGTGGCTCTGGTGCCCTCTCTACGTTCTACAGTTCATCTATCTTCACGCTCAGCGGAGGCACGTCCAGCAATGCGCATCGTCGTATTCGCGGCTGCTCTCTCCGTGCTCGCATGCTCACAGGCAAAGGGGAGTCAAGCTCCCACGCCTCAGGTCGCAGCAGCCGGAGACAGCGCCAAGGCACCAAAGGTCTCGAAGGACACATCGAAGTCCGGAAGCGGCGCGCTGTCGATTCCCAACGCGGATCCATTCCCGAGCACCTACAAGGCATTCCCTTCGAAGACGACGGTCATCAAGAACGTCACAATTCTGACCGCTGCAGGTCCTCGCATCAACAACGGCTCGATCCTTTTGAAGGATGGGAAGATCGAGTCTGTTGGCGCGACCGTTACCGCTCCATCGGATGCGGTGGTGATCGATGGCGGCGGCAAGTTCGTCACGCCTGGATTCATCGATGTGCACTCGCACCTCGGCGTCTATTCCGCGCCGGGTGTCGAGGCGAGCAGCGATGGCAACGAAGCGACGCGCCCGGTGACCGCGTACGTGTGGGCCGAACATTCGGTGTGGCCACAGGATCCGCAGTTCCCGCGCAATCTCGCGGGAGGGATCACGACGCTTCAGGTGCTCCCGGGATCGGCGAATCTCATCGGCGGACGAAGCGTCGTGCTCAAGGTGGTTCCATCGCGCACCGTGCAGGGAATGAAATTCCCCGGCGCGAAATACGGGCTCAAGATGGCGTGTGGTGAAAATCCAAAGCGTGTCTACGGCAACAAGGGCGGCCCGCAGACGCGCATGGGCAACGTCGCCGGCTATCGCACGGCGTGGATCGAGGCCGAGCAGTACCGTCGCAAGTGGGACAAGTGGAACGCCGACAAAAAGGGCGATCCCCCAGTGCGCGACCTGAACCTCGAGACGCTCGCCGAAGTGCTGCGCGGCAACATCCTCGTG
>JBDTXL010000272.1:0-5040 GCA_040006195.1 Gemmatimonadota bacterium
GCGCCGACGGCACCGATCTGAATGCCGAGATGATCGAACTGGTGCTCGACACCAAAACGACGGCTGGCAGATTTGGCGCATGAAAGAACACACCGAGCGGAATCGCCGCCGCAGCGGACAGTACAAAGCCAGCCACGCCGAAGAGAACCGAGAACGTGTTCAGCTGTCCGATTTGATCGTCCGTGAGGTCCCGCAGGACGAGCACGGCGGAGCCGAGCCCAAACTCGCTGATCAGGCGAACAAGGCCGAGGTAGAGTGCCGCCATCCCCACCAGGCCGTAATCCGCCGGAGAGAGCAGGTGAACCACGATCAACGTGGAGGCCCACCCCAGCAGCTGAGTCACGGCGCGCGCGGCGCCTGTCCATGCGATGCCGCGGACCAGGGTGCGATCGAGATTTGCTCTGGCTGTTGCCGCGTCCATCTCTGAATCGAGCGAGGGGCTCGAAATATTTACTGGTTTTTCCAAGTGCCCCTCAAACCACGCTCGTTCAGAATGGAGTGGGATACGGGCTCAATACACTTCATCGCCATCCAAGCGGCCCCCACCGATGTCGGCGAAAGGTGACGGCGACACGTGGATTGATGAAGTCGAAGACGTGCCGGTGGATGCCGCCCGTTTGCTTCAATCCGGCCTTTTGAATACCCCCCTGAGAAGCGACATTCGTGCGATTCGTGATCATGAACACGCGACGGACCTGGCGTTGACATGCAAGCGCGCAAAGCCATCGGATCATGAACGTGTACACTCCTCGACCGCGGAACTCGGGCAGTGTGACGCAATGAGTCAGCTCCACCTCGTTGGCCCGCAGCTTGACGTTGCGCACGGCGTACATCGCATCATGCTCGCTCGGAATCATCCACGCCACGCCCGCGAGGACGTTCTCAACGTACAGTCCGAAGGCGTCGTTCAAACGACCTTCGTTCAAACGCATTCGCTGCGCTAGAAATTCCGGGTGCGAACTCGCAAGCCCAATGAGTATTTCCTCCCCAATTTTGCGAACCTCCCACCCCTGCACCGAGCCGGCAGCTGGAACCTTGCAGGGATCTGCGACATAGGCGACATACCTCTCGGATCGGCCGACAAGTGTGCGGAACAACTCTCGAGGGTTTCCGCGTATCAGTCCCGCGGCCGTCGACATTTTGCGGCGCAGAGCCATGCCCGAATAGGTGATGGGCGGCGCGACGGTGAGAGGCATAGCACCAGATCCCGGGTCACGGTTATCTAGCGGAACGTCGTTCGCAGTCGGCGGGAGCGCGAGCTCGTCGCGCGCCTTGCGAGCTCGGCTCTTTAACATGTCGACGCCGTGCCTCAGATTTTTGATGAAAGTCGCAAATATGGTTAGCAGCATCATTACAAGCCAAGCCGCTCGCGTGAGAATCGTGTCCGTCTGAAGATTCGCTACCTCCTCTGCCAACAGTGTGCCTGACTGAGCCCATCGTTTCGCTCGATCTCCCGCCGACACAGGTCGCGTGTTCACCAGCAAGGTACGGTGGCCCTCCACCCGATGCGAAAAATTGCAGAGGGGCTTTCCAGCAAGCGCGGATAGCGGGGGGATCGGTCAACCCCCAACCCTAGTGTCGCGAGGGCGATGCGAATGGTCATTGGATGCCGCTGTGGCGAAGGTCTAAGTGCCTCCTCTGTGCACACGTTGGGGCCTTTGCCGTAGCTTTAACCGCTACCCTGTGAAGAAACTGTTGATTACCTGGTCGGGGATGCGAGTCCCTCCTCGGGAGTGGGGATCAGTTCACAAAATGAAAGAGGCAAGTGCACGGAGCACAGGCCCCATTTTGTTCTCGCCAATCATACGGGGCCCGCTCCGACAATTCCCCGGACTTGTCCAAAGCGCGGCAGCGCACGGAAACAGCTCGTTCGATGACTGAGCACCGATCCGAATCCGCAACGCCCATCGTATCCGTCATCGTGCCCGCGCACAACGCGGAGCGCTACCTCGAGGATGCGCTGCGATCGCTGCGCGCGCAGACGCTCGCGGACATCGAGATCATCGTCATCGACGATGGCTCGACCGACGGTACGCGCACCATCGCCGTGCGCCACGCAGCCGACGACGCGCGCGTGCGCGTGCTCACGCGGGACGATCCCTCGGGCAAGCCCTCGATCCCGCGCAACATGGCGCTCGCCGTAGCGCGCGGCCGCTATGTCGCCTTCCTCGATGCAGACGACACATCTGTCCCGACGCGCCTCGAGACGATGGTGCGCGCGCTCGAGCTCACGGGTGCGCGCTTCGGATTCTCGGACAAGCGCAGACTCTACGTCGCCACCGGCGAGCTGGCGGTCGAAAGTACGCTCGCGGCCGCGAAGTTCGTCGCCCGTGCGGCCCCGTACATGGAGCGCATCTCGGGCAACGTCTTTCTCTGCCACCAGAAATTCCCCGCCTTCCTCTTCACCTTCATCGCGGTGAATACATCCACGGTCATCTTCCACCGCGCGCTGCTCGCGATCGAGCAGACGTGGTTCGACGAGAGCCTCGTGTGTTTCGAGGACGTCGATTTCTGGTTTCGCTTGGCCGAGCACACGCGCCTCGCATTCGTCGATGAGGTGCTGACGATCATGCGAAAGCACGAGGCGAGCATCACGGCCAGCCGGCCACTCCAGACGCGCATCGACGGCATTGCGGTTCGCCAGACGCATCTCGCCCGCCTTCGCCACACCCTGTCAGCAGCGGAGATCGAGGCGGCAGAAAGGACTATCGGCGAGCTGCAATATCACGTTGCATATGCGCGGCGCTGCGCGGGCAAGGCCAGCGAAGCGCGCGACTGGTATCGCGCGAGCTGGACCACGCGCCCGACGACCGCAGCCGCCTTCGGCTATCTCAAATCGTTCCTGCCACCGCGTGATTTCCCCCAGCCGGAGGCCATCGGAACCATCGGGGATTGAGCTAGTTTTCCCGATAATGTTCACCGACATCAAGAGCGCCACCATCGAGGTTTGGGAGCACCGTGAGCTCCTCGAGCAGCTCACGCGCCGAGACATCAAGCTGCGCTACAAGCAGGCGGCCATGGGCTTCGCGTGGGCGGTGTTCATGCCTTGCCTCATCGTGCTGTCGGGATTGATCATCCGCTTCGCCATGGCGCAGATATCCGGTCAGACGCTGGCGCGCGTGGATGTCGCGAATATCGCAATCAAGGGCGTGGGCTGGGCTTTCTTTGTCGGCGCGCTCGGCTTCGCCACCGCCAGTCTCGTCGGCAATTCCAACCTCGTCACGAAGATCTACTTCCCGCGCGAGGTGCTTCCTCTTTCGTCGGTCGGCGCGCAGGCTTTCGACACATCCATCGGCCTGCTCACACTCTGCATCATTCTCCCCCTGCTCGGCGTACGACTCCATCCGAGCCTCGCGTGGGTGCCGCTTCTCCTCGTGCTGCTCGTCCTGTTCACGACGGGCGTCTCGCTCTTCCTCAGCTGCGCGAATCTGTTCTTCCGCGATATCAAGTACATCGTGCAGGTCGTGCTCATGTTCGGCATTTTCTTCACGCCGATCTTCTTCGAGCCCGCCATGCTCGGGCCGCGCGGCGCGTACATCGCCATGCTCAATCCGCTCACCGGCATTCTGGAGGGCCTGCGCCTGTCGGTCGTCGAGGGACATAACCTCTTCTACCCAATGAGCGTCGTCGTGAAGGGAGTCGAGCGGGTAGCCTGGGAGCCATGGGAGCTCGTGTACTCGGGCGTATGTGCGGTTGTCGCGGTGTTGGGGGCCGCGCTCATGTTCCGGCGCCTGCAGCATCTGTTCGCGGAGTACGTGTGAGGATCGAATGAGCGACGTTGCGATTCAGATGGACGGCGTCTGGAAGAAGTTCCAGCGCGGCGAGCGGCACGACAGTCTGCGCGACCTCGTGCCTTCGGTCGCGCGCCGCATTCTCCATGGCGCACGCCCGGCCGGGGAGCTCGGCGCGGATGACTTCTGGGCGCTCCGCGAGGTGTCGTTCACCGTTCAGAAGGGCGACGCACTCGGCATCATCGGTCACAACGGCGCCGGCAAGTCGACACTGCTCAAGATCCTCACGAGGCTCCTGCGTCCGACGCTCGGCAGTTACGTGACGCATGGCCGCGTCGGCGCGCTGATCGAGGTCACAGCGGGCTTCCACCCCGATCTCACGGGCCGCGAGAACATCTATCTCAACGGCTCCATCATCGGGATGAAGCGCGCGGACATCGAGCGCCGCTTCGATGCGATCGTGGACTTCTCCGGCATCGGCGACTTCATCGATACGCCCGTCAAGCGCTACAGCTCCGGGATGAATGCACGCCTTGGCTTCTCCATCGCGGCGCACCTCGAGCCCGAGATTCTGATCATCGATGAAGTGCTCTCCGTGGGCGACTACACCTTCCAGGGAAAGTGCATCCGGTGGATGCAGGATCTCCTGCAGAACGGCACGACGGTGATCTTCGTCTCGCACAATATGGACGCCGTGCTCTCGCTATGCTCCAGCGCCATCCTGCTCGACCATGGGTCCGTCGTGTCGCAGGGCGAGCTGACGAAGGTCGTCGGCGATTACTACAAGCGTGGCGGACGCTGGAGTCCGAACTTGCTCCCCGAATCCAGCGCACGAACCGTCGCGTTCTCGGCCTCGCAGGGCTCGGACGTAGTGGTGGAGCCCGGCGAACGGTTGACCTTCACGCACACGATCACGGCATTCGCGGACTGCGAGATCACGCCGGGATTCTGGGTGAGCCGCGGCGACAAGCCCGTGGTGGACACGACCTATGCGCGCATGCGGGGACATCCGCTGCGTCTGCGCGCGGGAGAAACCGCGAGCATCGACTGGAGCATGGCGTTCAATCTGCCCGCCGGCGTCTACGAGATCGGCCACCACATCGGGAATTCCGCCGGCGGCTACCATGAGCATTCGAGCCGCGCGTGCATCGTGACGGTCGGCGACGATCCTCGCGTGAAGGGCGACGCATACGTCGCGCTGGAGTTGTTGGAAGGCAGCGTCGAGAGGCCCGCGCTGCGGGTGCTGCCATCGGATGCCGGTGTGCTGCGATGACGCCCGGATAGCTGGCGCAGTGCCATGACGAGTGTG
>JBDTXL010000273.1:0-7580 GCA_040006195.1 Gemmatimonadota bacterium
GCTCGTCGGTCGCGGCGTCGATCTGCTTCGATGTCGGCTTGCCGCCACCGTGGCCTGCCTTCGTATCGATGCGGATGAGCACCGGCGACGGCCCTGACTGCACCGCCTGCAGCGTCGCTGCGTACTTGAACGAGTGTCCCGGCACGACTCGATCATCGTGGTCCGCGGTCTCGACGAGCGTCGCCGGATACGAGGTGCCCGGCTTGATGTTGTGCAGCGGCGAATAGGCGAAGAGCGTCTTGAACTGCGTCGAGTCATCGGATGTGCCGTACTCGGGCGCCCACGCTCCACCGATCGTGAACTTCTGATAGCGGAGCATGTCCATCACCCCAACGGCCGGAAGCGCGACCGCGGCGAGATCCGGGCGCTGCGTCTCCACTGCACCGACGAGCAGCCCACCGTTCGAGCCGCCGCGAATCGCGAGCTTCTTGGACGATGTGTACTTCTCCGCGATGAGATACTCCGCGCTCGCGATGAAATCGTCGAAGACGTTCTGTTTCTTCGCGAGCATCCCGGCCTCGTGCCAGGCCCGGCCGTACTCACCACCGCCGCGAATCACCGCCACCGCATACACGCCGCCCATCGAGATCCACTGCAGCATCGCCGGCGAGAAGGCCGGCGTCATGTTGATGTCGAAGCCGCCGTACGCGTAGAGAATCGTCGGGTGCGAGCCGTCGAGCGTCATCCCCTTCTTGCCCGTCACGAAGATCGGAATCTTGGCGCCGTCCTTTCCCTTGGCGAAGAGCTGCTTCGTCTCGTAGCTCGTGCTGTCGACGAGAACCTTGGACACGAGAAAGGGCGTCTGCACGCGCTTCTCGATGTCGTAGCGGTAGATCGAGGCAGGCTGCAGATACGAGACGAACGAGTAGAACATCTCCCACTCGTTCGGCTTCCCGGAGATTGCGGCGATGGTGCCGATGCCGGGCAGCTTGATCGTCGCGACCATGTTGCCGCGGAGTGCGTACAGCTGGAGCACCGAATGCGCATCCTTGAGCACGTTCACAACGAAATGTCCGCCGATCAGCTCGACGTCCTGCATCTTGTCGGAGCCTTCGGGTATGAGCGCGCGCCAGTACTTTCGCGCGGGCTTGTTGATGTCGACGGCGACGACGCGACCGAGCGGCGCGTCCTGGCTGGTCTGGAGAAAGAAGACGTCGCCCGCGTTGTCGATGACGCGATTCTGCGACTCCTCGTCGTCGATCAGCGTGACGAGCGGGTTGTCGATCTTCGGCTTCCCCGGATTGAGCATGTCGATGAAGAAAATCCGGTTGTTCGGATTCGTCCCATCGGAGATGTAGATGATGACATACTCGCCATCATCGCTCACCGTCGCGTTGATTCCCCACTGCGGATGATCGGGACGCGCGAGAATGAGCTGATCCTTCGCCTGTGGCTCGCCCACGCGATGATAGTAGAGCTTCTGCCCGGTGTTCTTCGCGAGCATCGCGTTCCCGCCCTTCGGCTCGTCGAAGCGCGAGTAGAAAAATCCCTTGTGATCCTTTGTCCACGCGATGCCGGAAAACTTCACCCATTTGAGTGTGTCGGAGAGGTCGGTGCCCTTCTCGAGATCGCGCACTCGGATCTCCTCCCAATCCGATCCGGCAGCCGCCACAGCGTACGCGAGATACTTCCCGTTCTCCGTCACATCCCACGGGCCCAGCGCGACGGTGCCGTCGGTGGAGAGCGTGTTCGGATCGAGCACCAGCTTGCGCTCGCCCTTGAGCCCGCGCTGCACGTAGATCACCGACTGATTCTGCAGCCCGCTGTTCTCGGTGATGAAGTACTGCTTGCCGCGCTTGATCGGCACCGCGTACTTCGGGTAGTTCCAGACGCGAGTGAGCTGCTCCTTGATCGACGCGCGCTCGGGAATCGCGTTCAGATATTGGAACGTCAGCGCATTCTCGGCCTCGATCCATTGCTTCGTCTCGGGAGAGTCCGTGTCCTCCAGCCATCGGTACGGATCGGCGACCGCCTTTCCGAAGTAGTCGTCGCTCTGATCGCTCTTGCGTGCGATCGGATAGTGGAGCGTCGACTGGGCGACGAGCTGGCTCGAGTCAGTGGACATCGCGAGGGCGCAGAGCGCGATCGCGCTCACGAGCGGAAGGACGCGCATTGGAAGTTGGAAAGGGAAACGATGCATGCACGCCCGGCGCTCAGCGTGCGCTCGACAACGACAATGTAACCCCACTGCTATGGCCGAAGTTCACGCCGGCCTGCTCGAGCGAACCGTCGCCGAACCGATCGCAAAGCCGATCGTCGCCCCCGCCGCGAGCGCGAGCCACTCCCACCACGGCGTCGGATGCGCAGCCGCGAGATATGGAATCGCCAGCAGCGCGAGCGCCATCGACGACGCCATCGCCAGCAATGCTCGTCGCCCCGCGCGCGTCGCCCAATGGAGAGCGGGCGCGGCGAGCCCTGCGAGCCAGAGCGCCGTGAACCAGGGCGCCTCCGTTCCGTATTCGTAGTCGAAGGGGAGGAAGTAGCTCCATCCCAGCCCTGCGTCCAAAGGCAGCGTTCGCTCGCGGACTACGCCATGGTTTTCGGCGCGGATCCACAGCTGCCGGTGCACCACCCCGCCTGCGACGTGCATCGTGTCGGGCGCGAGGGGGCGGTGCCGCGGGAAGACGCTGTCAAGACGGATTATCGGCGTCCGGACACGCATGTCGGCGGTTCGCATGCGGAGCGAGAAGACGAGGCTTCCTCGACGCTGCCCGAGCATGAAAATCTGCTGCTTCCTGTAGTCGTAGATGCTCGAGATTGATGAGTACTGTCCGCTCAGCGCGGCGCCCACCACCGATCCTTCGACGACGACCGAATCCGAGCTGAGCCGGCTCCGCACGTCGTCGCTCGCGCCATTCATTGCATTTGGAGTCGGAAGACCGCCCGCGGTCGCCGACAAAACCTTTCCATTGAAATGATCCTGATGCAGCAGCTCCGGCGTCCACACGCCCCACGTCGTCGTGGCCGGAAGCGCGATGTGCGTGAGCTCAGCGCTCAGCGTTAACACCGCCACCCAAAGGAACGTCCACCCGATCGCGAGTCTCGTCGCCGCGATGCGTGATGGTACCAGCACGACACGCCAGACGTCAGCACACAAAATCCCGACGAAGCAACCAAACGAATTCGTGAAGAGATCGCCCAGGCTCGTGTCGCGCCCGGGGATGTACAGCTGCATCAACTCGACGGTGATGGTGGTCACCAAGCCGATGACGAACGCGCGCCGTCGACTCATCCCCGCCAGGCGCAATCCGATGCCGAACGGAATGAACAGAAGAACGTTCAGCACAGCATCGAGCACAGACTGCTCACCGCAGAGCAGGCACCAGCTGGGCGGCGCCTTCGTGGCTGAGTACTGGGGTGTGAGCGTGAGCACAGCTATGAACAACAGCCCAGCGATCGATACTGCACGGCCGAACTTTCTTTGTGGTGTCAACGCAACAGTCCGTAGCGATCGAGTGGAGAAAAATGCGCAGGAGAAGTCGTTCAAACGCACGCACAGCAACGGGATGTTACAACATCGATCGGATGCGCGGGGGATGCCGTAGATGGCACCCTAACTGCAAGCCTATGTGGCACGAATGAAGGGAACAAACCTCTGCGCACATCGGCGCTCCGTATGAGCTTGCCGGTCAACTGCGCCACTGAGCACATATTCACGGTCGACGTGGAAGAATACTTCCAGGTCGGCGCATTCGATCGCGTGGTACAGCGAAAGGATTGGGACTCGCATCCGAGTCGTCTCGAGCACTCGATCGGAATTTTGCTCGAGCTGCTCGCGCGTCATCACGCCAATGCGACCTTCTTCACACTCGGCTGGATCGCGGAACGTCATCCGTTCCTGATGCGAAGGATCGTCGACGCAGGCCACGAGATCGCGTCGCACGGCCACTGGCATCGGCGCGTCGACACGATGACGCCGGATGAGTTTCGCGAGGACGTCCGTGTATCGAAGGCCATCCTCGAGGAACATTCCGGCTCGCCCGTGTGGGGCTTTCGAGCGCCCAACTTCTCGATCTCTCCCGGCACCGAGTGGGCGTTCGACATTCTTCTCGAGGAGGGGTATCGCTACGATTCGAGCCTCTTCCCGATTCGTCGTCCGGGGTACGGGTATCCGAACGCACCGCCGATCCCGCATCTCATCCATCGGCCCGCGGGTACACTCACCGAGCTTCCGCTCGCGACCACGCAGTGGCGCGGAATGCGTCTCCCCGCCGCCGGCGGCGCGTACATCCGTCACCTCCCGTTCCGCCTCATCCAACGTGCCTTCCGCGAGCACGATGTGAGCGGCATCCCCGCGATGTTCTACATTCATCCGTGGGAGCTCGATCCCGATCAGCCCCGGATCCCGGTGCCATGGCACACTCGCATGCGTCACTACTCCGGATTGCGTAAAACGCAGCCACTCCTCGAGCGGCTGCTCGGCGAGTTCCGTTTCCGGAGCGTGGCGCAGTGTCTCAAGCTTCCGATGTCCTTCGCGACGAGCACCAGGGCGGCCAGCGCCGTCGAGTGATCGCACGCGTCGAACGCTTTGCAGGTGCCGCTGCCGAGTGGGATGGCCTCGCGCGCAACGCTCCGGGATTCACTCACTTTCATCTGTACGGCTGGCGCGCGGTAATGGAGCGCGTTTTCGGCCACGAGTGCATCTATCTCGCGGCCTACGACGATGCGGGTGTGCTCGAGGGCGTGCTTCCCCTCGTGCGCGTGAAGAGCATCCTCTTTGGGCACTTCCTCGTCTCGATGCCCTTCCTCAACTACGGCGGCCCACTCGGCACCGGTGAGGCGATCATCGCGCTCGTCGCGCACGCATCGAAGATCGCGCGCGAGTCCGGCGTGAAGCTGCTCGAGCTTCGCAGTCGCGTCGAGCTTCCGATCGAGATGCCGGTGTCGCACCGCAAGATCACGGTGATCCTCGACCTTCCGAACGGCGAGCCCGCGCTGATGAAGCAGCTCGATGCCAAGCTGCGGAGCCAGGTGCGGCGCCCGCAGAAGGAAGGTGTCACCATGAAATTCGGCGCCGATCAGGTCGCGCCCTTTTTCGAGGTGTTCGCGCATCACATGCGAGACCTCGGTACTCCGACACAGTCGAGACTCCTCTTCGAGACGATCGCCGCCATCTTTCCCGACGACGCCTGGTTCGGCTGCGCGTGGTACCAAGGTCGCCCCGTCGCCTGCGGCTGCGCCTTTCACTGGGGTGACGAGCTCGAGATGACGTGGGCCTCGTCGCTCAACGAGCACAAGCGCATCGCGCCGAACATGCTCCTCTACTATCGCTTCATGGAGCGTGCGATCGAGCGCGGCATTACGAAGTTCAACTTTGGTCGCACATCGCCGAACAGTGGCACGCACCGCTTCAAGACGCAGTGGGGCACGCACGACGAGCAGCTGTTCTGGTACGATCAGGCTGCGACCGCGGATGTGAAGACGCCGTCACCGACCGACTCTGGCTACGCGTGGGGCCCGCGCATCTGGAAGATGCTTCCGACGTCGGTCGCGACGATGCTCGGGCCACGAATCGTGCGATACATCCCTTGAGTTGGCGGCATCAGCTTCCGGTGAGCTCGACGATCACGGCGGGCTCGCTCGTGCGCGCGATCGTCCCTGCGCTGCTTGGCGGCGCCGGCGCGCGCGACATCCTCCGCGGCGATCTCCAGCGCGCGTTCGGTGCGAACAATGTAGCGCTCACCGACAGCGGCACTGCCGCGCTCGTACTCGCCCTTCGCGCGACGACGCATCCCAACGGCGTCGTCGCACTCCCCGCCTACGCGTGCGTCGACATCGGCGCCGCCGCGATCTTCGCGCAGCTCCGGGTGCGCCTCTACGACATCGATCCCGAGACCCTTTCTCCCGATCTCGCATCCGTCTCGCGCGTGCTCGGCGCTGGCGTCGATGCGATCGTCGTCGCGCATCTCTATGGCTATCCCGCGAACGTCCCCGGCGTGGCGGCGCTCGCCGCTGCGCACGGCGTGAAGGTGATCGAGGATGCAGCGCAGGGGGCGTGGGGAAAGCTCCTCGAGACACGGCTCGGCGCCTTTGGTCCGCTGTCGGTGCTGAGCTTCGGGAGAGGGAAGGGAATGACGGGCGGCGGCGGTGGCGCGCTCCTTGGCCTCGATGCGGAGCAGAGCGAGATCATCGAGCAGAGCATCGCGAGTCTTCGCGCGCCGAAAAGCGGCGTGCGCACGCTGGCGGTCACAGAGGCGCAATACCTCCTCGGCCGACCGTGGCTGTACTCGATTCCGTCGGCCATCCCTTGGCTTCATCTCGGCGAGACGATCTATCATGCGGCGCACGATCCGCGCGCGATCACCGCCGCGAGCGCCTCGCTGGTGCGCGACGCGC
The DNA here is from genome assembly GCA_040006195.1 of Gemmatimonadota bacterium. GTDB lineage: Bacteria > Gemmatimonadota > Gemmatimonadetes > Gemmatimonadales > Gemmatimonadaceae > FEN-1250. The sequence continues at coordinate 6,337 of JBDTXL010000273.1, forward strand.
TCGCGCGCGCGGACGCGGATCTCGCGGTGCGGCGTGCGCATGCGGAAGAGCTCGAGCAAGTGGTCGCGCGCACGAAGGAGCTCAGCGCGATCCGTGCGATTCCGGGAAGCAAGCCTGGCTTCCTCCGACTCCCCGTTCGCATCGCGGACGCGTGCGCAGAGCGTCCGGATCTCGGTGTCGTGCGCGGATATCCGAAGACACTGGCCGAGCTTACGGAGCTTCGGGGCTCGCTGCTTGGCGATGAGCAGCTGAGCGGGTCGCGCGAGCTGGCTCGCAGTCTGGTGACGCTCCCGACGCATGCGCTGGTCAGCGATCGTGACCTTTCTGCGCTTTCGGCGTGGATTTCGGAGCGTTAACGAGTCTTCGCCCGTACGCGAGTAGACTCCAGGAACGATCTGCGCGAGCCGGTGAGCTGGAAGGGCACGTGAGGCGCATGACATGGATGACGCGCGGCCTGCCGGTGCGAGCAAATCGCGCGTGTCGCGAGACCTGCCCGTCCGGAGAGTTGACGAAAAAATGTAATCGCTGTAAGGTTGCGTTGTTCGGCGCGCCAGCGTCGCACGCGGAGCGAGTTTCCCAGACTCGCGCCATCGCGAAAAGACGGAATCGTCCTCTGCTGACGATCTCCCACCGCACCACCACCGAGCGGCGCGATCGCGGAGTCAAGTACCCGCGACAAAGGCAAAGCCGTCGAAAGGCGGCGACGCAAAGCCAACGAGGCTTCGGCGCTCAGTGAGAGCGCCATGCCGGTCGGGTTGCCGTTGACCGGAGACTCAACCAATGCGCGCATCATGCATCGCATTCGCCGCGATCTTCATCGCGGCCGCGGCTTGCACCGATTCCACCTCCCCCGCAGCGGACTCACTCACCTCCGCCCAGATCACGAAGCCGCCGCAGAAATCCGGAGCGAGCGCCGCGGCCACCGTTCCCGCCTCGCTCTACAGCAGCTACTCGCCGACTTCGCCACACTGGTCGCACATCACGACGATGATGACCGACTTCTACTACGCCTGGACCACGACCGAGCGCGCGTGGGCGGGCGCGCATTACGATTTCGCGATGTCGGGCACGGGCTCCGCTTGGCGCGCGGCGAACCCCTCCGTCGGTCACTATCCGTACGCGCTCTCGTGGACGACAATGACCACTTCGGGAAGCCTCGCCTCGTCGTACTACGCCGACATGAAGAGCTGGTTCTCTACGCGGCCGCAGTTTGCGCTCGAGAAAGCATTTGTGCACAAAAAAGG
>JBDTXL010000274.1:0-2277 GCA_040006195.1 Gemmatimonadota bacterium
GTCGTTCGCCTCTTCGACGGCGTGCAGCACCGACATCTCGGCACCCTTGTCCACCGACGTGCGGAGCAGTGCCTTCACATCCTTCGGAAAGCACGAGCCGCCGTAGCCGGGACCGGGAAAGAGAAACGACGGCCCAATCCGATCATCGCTCCCGATCCCCTTTCGCACCATGTCGACGTCGGCGCCGACGCGCTCGCACAGATTCGCGACCTCGTTCATGAACGAGATGCGCGTCGCGAGCATCGCGTTCGCCGCGTACTTCGTCATCTCGGCGGACGGAATGTCCATGAAGATGATCGGCTTCCCGGTGCGCACGAACGGCGCGTAAAGCTCGGCCATCACCGAGCGCGCGTGATCCGTGGCGACGCCCAGCACGACACGGTCGGGCTTGAGGAAGTCGTCCACCGCCGCGCCTTCCTTCAGAAACTCGGGATTGCTGCACAAATGGAAGGGCAGCTTGGCGGTTGTCGCGACGGCGGCCTCGACCTTGGTTGCGGTGCCGACGGGAACGGTCGACTTGGTGACGACGACGACTTCGCGCGTCATGTGCTTGCCGATCAGCTCCGCGACAGCGAGCACATGGCGCAAATCGGCCGAACCATCCTCGTCGGGCGGGGTGCCGACTGCGATGAACACGACCTCGGCACCCGCGATCGCGGCGGGGACATCGGTGGTGAAGCTCAGGCGTCCCTGCGTCTGATTGCGCTCCACCAATTCATCGAGACCGGGCTCGTAGATCGGCAGGACGTTCTTCTTCAGCCCTTCGATCTTCGTCACGTCCAGATCGGCGCAGTGGACGTCATTGCCGGTCTCCGCGAGACAGGCGCCTACGACCAAGCCGACGTAGCCGGTTCCGACGACGGTAATGCGCATTCAGTGTTCGAGTGGGGACGTGGTGAAAAGCGGAAAAGCGATACAGCCGTTGAAGTTAGCTGTACCGCCAAAGGGGGGCAATGTGTCATTCTCCCAACTGCAACGACGAGCACGGATGACACGAAAAAAGCACGGATCGAACTGGCGAGCGACGATGGTAGAGCGCGCACTGGGACGGTGATGCCTGTTCGATCACGAGAGTGAAGTCTTGCACGATGTCATGCGAGCTTCTCGAGGCCGAGCGGGTTCATTCCATTGTCGGCGGGTTTCTGGCCGTCTATAACTATTTCGGGTACGGGCTCAGCGAGCGAGTGTATTCTGGAGCCCTCACATGCGAGCTTCGCGACCGCGGCCACGTCATCCTTCGAGAGCTCGTAGTCGATATCCGCTACAAGGCGCGACACGTGGCGAATCAACGGCTCGACCTGGTACTCGACGACAAGATCATCGTTTAGAACAAGGCTACGGGGAAAGTGTCGCTAGCCGACCGTCTACAGCTGATCAACTATCTGCGGGCTACACAGTTCGAGGTGGGGCTACTTCTCCATTTTAGCCCCGCACCTCGTTTCCAGCGCTTCATCGACCACCAAAAACGACGCGCGCCAGCGAGCATCGGTGCATGACCAGCGCATAATTCCATTCGTGCGTTTCTGGTTTGTTTCGTGATCGTAGTTGTCAGTCAACAGTCTCTGCTCACGGATACCGAAACCGATAACTCGCCGTCACTTGCAGTCGTGCCAGGTTCTTTGCGGGGGTTGGGACGTTATTCACATCGGTGATTCGCGCGATCTCGAGCTTCGCGGTGATCGGGATGATCCCATCGAGCCACTCGGCCGAGATGTCGCCGATCCACGCCGTCTGTGGATTCGGGCGGTCGTCGGTGACATCCGGATATGGATCGTTCGCATGGCCGACGCGATTGATCGTCGGGCGATCGGTGATGCGATAGGCGCCGTGGCGCCACCGCGCGACACCGCCAACGAAACGGAGCTTGCCGGATTGCCAGAACTCTCCGTAGCCGCGCACCATGTCGGCATCGGGGCCGAGCTCGGAGCCGAGCGGCGCGTCGAAGTTCTGGAAGACCTTGGAGTAGTCGACCTGCCCGATGTACGTGAAGGAGTCAATGCGCCGGTACTGGACGCCGACGGACGACACGTAGATGATCGGAAGCGCGTACGCAGCCTCGAAGTTCCAGCCGAGCTGGTTCGGGTAGTTCGCGCGATCCTTCGAATCGATCTGGATGTCATCGACGAGGAGCTCGCCCGATACGGTGGCGCGACCGACCGTCGCGCGCGCCGCCAGGAAGCCGGTGAGATTGGCGTCCCCTGCTCCACTCTGACTCGTATCGTGCTGCGTCGTCTGATAGATCATCAGCGGATTCAGATACGCGAGATCGACGGTGAA
>JBDTXL010000275.1:0-1528 GCA_040006195.1 Gemmatimonadota bacterium
GACGAGAGCTTCGGCGCGCGGCCGCTCAAGAGGGCGATTCAGAAGTACATCGAGGATCCGCTGTCGGAGAAGATCCTGACGGGCGACTTCGCGAAGGGCGACGAGATCGAGGTCGATGTCGCGAGCGATGGAGCGAAGCTTGAATTCCGGGTGCTGACAAAGACCACCTGACCGAGCTTTCGCAGTTGTAGTACCGGCCGAATGGCTTGCCCGTATGAGCCATTCGGCCGTTTCATGTGTACATTACCCGGAATGTCTCGACTTTTTTTCCTTCCTCTCGCGATTTGCGTCGCGAGCATAACGGCGCGCGCACAGGGCACAGCCTCGGGCTGTGTGCTTCCTGATTCCGTAGCCGTACGCGGCAACAAGCGCGTGACCTCCGAAAAGATTCGCGCTGACGCCGGCCTCGCCGCCGGCGACTCGCTGAACTATCGCGTGCTGCAGCGCACCCTTCGCAACGTGTTCGCCACGGGTGCGTTCGACGACGTACAGGCGGGCTGCGAGGTGAGCGGCGGACACGCCGTACTCACGCTCACCGTCGTGGAGCGCCCGCTGCTCAAGGGCTTCACGATCAAGGGCGCGAAGGTGATCTCGGAAGGAACGCTCCGTGGGAAGGTCGAGCTCCCCACCAACCGTCCGCTCGATCCCGCCGCGGTGCGCGCAACGGTGCAGAAGTTCGACTCGATGTATCAGGCGCACGGCTACTATCTCGCCAGGATCACGCCCGTTCCCGATACCACGGCAGGCGATGTGCGCATCGCCTTCAACATCGACGAGGGGCGGCATCTCGCGATCTCCGGCGTCGACATCCAGGGCAACAAGGAGCTGAAGGACGCGCAGGTCGTGAGCGCGATGAAGATCAAGCCCGAGGCATTCTGGTTCTGGCGGAAGGGTGAGTTCGACGATGAGAAGTTTCAGGGTGACCTGAGCGAGCGAATTCCGAAGCTCTACGAGCAGCACGGTCTCATCGATGTCCAGATCGTCAAGGACACGCTCCTCGTCGATCACAGCAACGGCAAGGGGATGCTGCAGGTTACGGTGGATGAGGGTGCGCGATATCGAGTCGGTACCATGGAGATCGTCGGCAATCACCACTTCACGACCGATGAGCTCATGCGCTACTACCCGTTTCAGGCGCGCGAGCAGACCATTACCCAGCGATTGCGCGGAGTGCTCGGCCACAAGGACCGCGACATCGGCTCGTTCGATCAGAGCGCGTGGGATGACGCGACCACCGCCATCCGCAACGCCTACAGCAACGAAGGCTACATCTATGCGCAGATTCGTCCGGTCGTCGACCGCTCGATGCGCGACTCCACACCAGTCGTGAATCTCCGCTGGGAGATCGACGAGAAGACGCCGGCGACGATCAACCGCATCGAGATCCTCGGCAACGACTACACGAACGAAGCCTGCATTCGCGAGCAGCTCGTGATCCTTCCGGGCGATGTGTTCAATCAGGATCGCCTCATTCGCAGCTATCAGAACATCCAGAATCTGAACTTCTTCGAGTCGCCGCTGCCGCCGC
>JBDTXL010000276.1:0-2030 GCA_040006195.1 Gemmatimonadota bacterium
GCGTGATGGCGGAGAGCGTCGCGGTGACGTACGGCATCAGCTCGCGGTTGCGCGAACGATTCGTCCACACGGCGATCGCCGAGTACCCCGAGAGAATGAACGCCCACAACAGCAGCGACCCCGACTGCCCCGCCCAGAACGCCGTGACCTTGTAGATCGATGGCAGATTCGCGCTCGTATACGACGCGACGTAGCGGAAGGAAAAGTCGGAGTGGAGCAGCGCGGTCCAGAGCCCGAGCGCCGCAAGGATCAGAAACCCGAACGTCGCATACGACGCACGCTCGGCGCTCGCGATGAGCTCGGGGCGCCTGTAGTAGCCACCGGCGAAGCCGACGGTGGTGCCCCAGGTCGCCATGAGAAGCGCGATCCAGAGCGACAGCTCACCGATGAGGATCATGAATGCGCGGCCGCAGGCGCCGACGTGTAGCCCGGCACGCTGCGATATTTCTCCGGAGCGTTTTCGTAGCGCGACGCACACTTCGCGAGCACTGTCGTCGCGCGGAAGGTGCCATCGTGAGCCAGCCGTCCCTCGAGCACGACATCGACGCCATCCGTGAACGTGTCAGGCGGGAGGCCGCGATACGACACGGGATAGTTGTGCGCGCCGTCGGTGACCGCGAAGGTCATCGAACGGCCGGATGCGTCGCGCACGATCGAGCCCGGCACCACGCGCGCGCCGACCTTCACCCCCGTCTCATAGAACGACGGATCGGAGGAGATCTTCGACGACAGCTCGGTAGGCGTGAGATAGTAGACGCCCGTCTGACGAATCGACGTGACCATGAGATATGCCGCGGCACTCAGGATCACCGCTCCGCCGACCAGGAATTTATTGCGCGCCTTCATAGAGCCTCCTGACGATACGTATCAATCTTCCTTCCGCTCCGTCGTCGCTTCGCGTCGCACGTGCGACATGATCGCTTCGAGCTCCGCCTCCGCCTGCGCCCGCTCGTCCGCGCTCCAGGCTGACGTTCTCCGCGTGACCTCCCGCACTCGTTCGAGCATCTCGCTCACGAGCGCGCGGAGAACCTCGTTCGTACGCCGATCGTCGGTGCCTGCGGACGTTGCGTCCCCATTGGCGGAGTCGGTCATGAATGGCCCTGGGTAAGGTTGCCGTTCCATCGGTTCCGCGAGCACGTCCAATATACGGCTCGGTCTCATCCCACAGTAGTACAATCGTATTTCGGAGGCCGTTTAGCGGGTGTTCACGAGAACCGTCGCAGCCGCGGCATTGCCCGCGACGTCCCAGGTGAGATCCTTCACGCTGAAGAGCCCGTACGAATGGCGATCGTACAGCTCCTTCCCCACCCCGGCGCCAACCGTAATAGTAGACGCCGCGATGAGCGCCGGGCCGTGTCGGACGTTGACCGCGCGTAGGGCACTATACGAGACGCTCTCGATGAACGCCGAGAGAAAGAAGTGCTTGAGCTTGTCTGAACCGAACCACTTGTCGGCGCCATGACCGCCGGCGTGGAGTCCGAAGACGAGAACGAGCGTGCGCATCACGCGATCCTGCGCACTGCGCTCGCCGGCCAGAGCTCGGCCAGCTCGGCGCGAAGCAGCCCGAGAGCGCGCTCGAGCAGCGCACGATTCCGCGGAAGGTTCACCCAGCTGCTCGCGCCCGAGGGATGCGGCAGCGGGATGATCCGAGACCGGCCGCCGGCGTGCTCCACATCGTGCACCTTGCCGATGATCAGGTCGAGCGACGACGGCGGAAGAAATTTCTCGATCGCGAGCTTGCCCACGGGCACGATGAGCCGCGGCTTGATGAGCTTGAGCTCGGACTCCATCCAGCCGTGGCACTGCTCCTGCTCGAAGCGCGACGGCACACGATCGCCGCGTCCCGATGGGTGTGCGCCGGGATAGCAGCGCGTGACCGCCGAGATGTAGACCCGCGAGCGGAAGGTTGCTTCATCGACCCCGATGCTCGCGAGCCAGCGGAACATCGTCTTCCCCGCCCGACCGGCGAATGCGCGACGCTCGCCCTCGCTCGTCTCGACCTGCCCCGGCGCCTGGCCAACGAGCATCAC
>JBDTXL010000277.1:0-1694 GCA_040006195.1 Gemmatimonadota bacterium
GGTGGTGAGCGAGCCGAGGCTCATGCGCACTGCGGCGATCGCGAGCTCTCGCGGCACGCCGATCGCCTCGAGGACGTGCGATGGGTCCACCGTACCGCTCTGACACGCGGAGCCACTCGAGCACGCGACACCCGACATGTCGAGCGCCATCAGCATCGACTCGCTGTCCGTGCCTGGCACCGAGATATTCAGAATGTGCGGAGCGCGCGGTGCTCCCGCGCCATTCACTACCGCGTCCGGAATCCGCGACTCAAGCTCCCGCTGCAGATAGTCGCGCATCCTCTCCAGCCTCGGCATCTCCGTCTCGAGCTCCTCGACTGCGAGCTCCGCCGCCCGCGCGAGCGCGACGGCCGCGGCGACGTTCTCGGTGCCGGGGCGCACGCCGCGATTCTGCGAGCCGCCGAACTGCATTGGCTCGACGAACGTTCCGCGCCGGATGTACATCGCGCCGATCCCCTTCGGCGCCCCGATCTTGTGGCCCGAGAGCGACAACAGATCGAAAAACGCACTCTTCGCGCTGACCGCGATGTGCCCGAACGCCTGCACCGCATCGGTGTGAAAGAGCACGCCGCGCGACTTCGCGCGCTGCGCGAAGTCCGCGATCGGCTGGATCGTCCCGATCTCGTTGTTCACCCACATCACCGAGCAGATCGCGACATCCTCGCGCACGAGCGCATCGAAGCTCTCGCTCCGCACGAGCCCCGCGCCATCCACACCCAGAGTCCGCTCCTCGGCCCCCTCGTGCGCGGCCTGATGCATAGCCGCGAGGATGGCCTTGTGCTCGATCGGCGTCGTGACGACGGCTCGCTTGGCGGAATTCTTCTCGCGCATGAGCCGCCAAGAGCCGAGAATCGCGAGATTGTCGGCCTCGGTGCCGCCGGATGTGAACACGATCTCGTCCGAATGTGCGCCGAGCGTCTGCGCGAGCCGCTCGCGCGCTTCGTCGAGTGCCACGCGCGCCTCACGCCCCCAGCGATGGATGCTGGAGGGATTGCCGAACTTGGGGCCGTAGAACGGCTCCATCGCGGCAAAGACTTCCGCGCGAACGGGCGTCGTCGCGGAATGGTCGAGGTAGACCGGAGCGGGCATGACTAAAAGCTAACGTTTCGCTGTCGCCGCGGAATGGCGCCGGGCCACTCCGTCCCGGCGCCCAGCCTAGTGCCGCTCTGGGCCGTCGCTACCCGCAGGAGGTGCCTTGGTGAAGCCCAGCACGGACTCTACGCGCGCCGCGCGAGCCATGTCGATCGCCGTGTTCATGTACTTCGCAGCGGCCGCCGAGTCGCCGAGCGACTTCGAGATGTCGCTGAGCAGCGCGGCCGTGATCACGTAGCGGAGCGGGATGTCCGAAGATGCCTTGTCCACCCACTCGCCGCGTTTGAGCAGCGCAGCCGGTGCCTTGTAGTCCTTCCACAACGAATCGGTGCGCGGCAGATCGAAGAAGCCGTAACCGGGGATCTCGATGAAGCGCTTGTCGGCGCTGATCGGCGTTGGGAAGAGCTTCGACACGAGCCCCTGATTCGCCACGTACTTCCCGAGCCCGAGCGAGCGCGGATACGACCCCGACGTGAAGTACAGCGGACGATTCGGATATCCATCCTTGATCACGCGCAACACGATGATCTGATCCTTGTAGAACTCGCCCGGCGGGATCACGGCCTCGATGTCGTCCTTCTTGAACAGCTGCGCCTGCGGCA
>JBDTXL010000278.1:0-4680 GCA_040006195.1 Gemmatimonadota bacterium
GGCGCGGTGACGACGTGGCAGCAGTATGCGCGCGGATATGCGGGGCAGCTGGTGTGGCTCGCGATCTGGTTGCTGCTGTATCTGCTCGTGTGGTCGCGCGGCCGCCGGCACTACGGCGCGGTGGGTGGATGAAGCGCATCAGGCGAACGATGGTCGTGCTGATCGCATTCTGGAAGCTCAACTGGCTGGAGGAGCTTCAATATCGCGGCAACTTTTTCGCGAGCCTGCTCAGCACCGTTTTCTGGCTTGCGATGGCAATGCTCACCGTCGCGCTGTACTTCGGACACACGAAGCAGCTGGGTGGATGGGGATACTGGGATGTCGTCGTGCTGCTCGGCGTGTTCAATGCGCTGACGGGCGTGGTCGAGACCGTACTGCGCCCGGGGATAGGTCATCTGCCCACGGATGTGCGAAGCGGCGCGCTTGATCTCGTGCTCGTACGCCCCGTCGATGCACAGTTTTACGTCTCGTTTCGCCGGCTCGATGTCTGGAGGCTCGCCGATGTCGTGCTCGGACTCGGACTCTCGGCGTATGCGCTCGCGCAAACTGGGCGAAGCGTTGGCGCTTGGCAGCTCGTCTCCTTCATCGTGACGTTCGCTGTCGCGATCGCGGTGGTCTACGCGATCTGGGTGACACTGATGAGCTTCGCATTCTGGTTCATCGCGGTCGAGAACATGGCGACGCTCTTCGACGCCGTGATCGACGCCGCGCGCTACCCCGTGAGTGCCTATCCGGGCGCGCTGCGATTCCTGTTCGTATATCTCATTCCGATCGCGTGGACGACGACGATTCCGGCGTCCGCGCTCACCGGGCGGCTCAACCCATCGCTCGCGATGTGGTCCGTGGCGGTGGGCATTGCTGCGCTTGGCGCGAGTCGCCTGCTCTGGCGAGTCGCGCTCAAGCGCTACACGAGCGCGGGCGGCTGATCGATCGCAATCCGCGCCCGCTGCATCACGGCTTGTGCGGGCCGCCCATGCCGGGAATTCCCATCTTCGTATAGCCCGCCGGCGGAGCGAACATCGCATCCGGCACCGACGTCGCCTGCACTTTCACCGCGAGGAGAGAGAGCTTCCCGTTGTTCGTGACCTTCATGACGCCAGCCCCGTTCTTGAGTGCGTCGCCGAACGCCTGACCGCCGGCATTGAAGAAGTGTTCGGCCATTCCGCCGGAGAGCCGGTTGATCATGAACCCGGTGCCTTTCGCGAGGCACGCATCGCCCTCTTCGGCCTTGCCATTTTCGTCCATTCCCTTGTAGTGCCAGTCCTCGCAGGGAATTCCTGCGATGTTTTCCATCTTTCCTGTCTTCGTCGCGACGCCGCGATGCTTCGACATCTGGTCGCCTACCGCTTTCGATCCGAAGTCGGCAGGAAGGGTCATGTACATCTTCTGATCGGTTACGAGAATCAGGCGCGTGTTGCCGTCCATGATCATGGCGCCATCCTGGTCGCCCAGCCCCTCGAAGCGAATCTTCGAGCCCTTCGTAATCTGCGTCATCGTATCCGGATGACTCTCATTCTCGTACGAAACGAATTGAATGACGCCGTCGAATCCCTGAGCGGAGAGACGGATGGTGGATACCGCGACGAGGCAGGCAGCGGCGACATAGAGCTTGGCACGATGCATATCAAGGTATCCGAAGAGGTTTTTCGCCCACCCGGCGTGAGTGGGGCCCACTGCCTTAATGTGCGCTAGGGGCGCCGCTCGCGCCAATCCGAGGCACTTCACTCGGCCGCGCACGTAGATTCCGGAGATGCACTTCGGCCCCTGCTCGCGCGCCCTTGCCGCGCGTCGCCTCATTACCAATTCTGCCCTAATTGCTGGCGCCATAGCCACGCTTGCCTGCGAGCGCGCGGTCTCGGCGACTCCGCAAACGCCTCCAGCCATCGTCGATACCGCGAGCGCCACGATGCAGTCGGTCGTTCCCGCAGACAGCGCGCTCCGCTTTCCAGATGTCCCCGACATCGTGCGAACACCCGGCGCGGCACTCGATGTCACAGCCGCGGACATCTGCGTGTCCGGCTACTCGAAGCGCGTCCGCAACGTGCCCTCCGCCGTGAAGCGTCAGGCATACGCGAGCTATGGCGTAAGATCTCACGAGCCCGGCGAGTACGAGATCGATCATCTCATCAGTCTCTCGCTCGGCGGCTCGAACTCGATCCGGAATCTCTGGCCCGAGTCCTTCCGCACGCAGCCGTGGAACGCCTACGTGAAGGACGAGCTCGAAGACGAGCTGCATCGTCGCGTCTGTGCGGGCACGATCGAGCTCGCAAAGGCGCAGTCCGTGATATCGCACAACTGGGTCATGGGCTATCGTATTTACGTGCATCCGAAGCCACGATCAGCACAAGCGCGCAGGAAGACACGCAGTCGCTCGCGACGTTCGTATTTACCGCCGCGATCGCAATTCGATTCGCCTGTTCCATGACGACATCGCGCATGGCACGAAATCAGAAACTCACGCCGATAATCAAGGGGCGCACGATTACGCGGGTGACGTGGGATGGCGCCGCGGCGCAGCTTCATCTCACCGACGGTTCCCTTCTGCGCATTCACACCACCGTCGCGCCGCCAGCCAGCTCACCACCCGCCACGGTCGGCAAGGTTCGCGCGGTACGCCAATCCCTCGATACTATCGCCTTCGATCTCGAGGGATCGTCGTCGCTTCAATTCTCGCTGGCCGAGCCGACGTCATGCGTGATGCTCCGCGATGCGAAAGGTGCGCTGGAGTACGCGGACTGACTGCTAGTTCTCGTCGCTGTCCTGGCCGCGAGAGCCGAACGTTCGCGAGATCTTGAAGACGAACGTGCGCGCATTGAGCGGCGTCAGAAAACGCTCGAGTTGACCCGTCCCTGCATTCGCGTTGAAGGTACCGAACACGGGATCATGGTTGTCGAATACGTTCGTCACCACGCCTGAGAAGTCCCAATTGTGGTACGTGTAGCCAGCGCGCGCGCCTATGGTGAAATACGGATCGAGCTGATTCTGCTCGTTCCCCTCGTCGCCGCGCAGATACTGTGAGCCGATCCAGCGCGCATCCAGCCCAACGCGGAAACCCTTCGGCAGGCGAGCCGAGAAGCCGCCCTTCACCTGGTGCGCAGGCACCAAAGGCATGACATCGCCGGGCGTCACAGCATTCGGACCGAAGAGCGGGCTGTCCTCGAAGTCACCATTCGACCGTGTGCTGAAGATCTGTGCAGTGCTCTCGAACGTCGCCTTTGTATATGCATAGTTCGCATACCACGACACGCGGTCCTCGAGAAACGAGCTCGTGACGGACAGCTCGACTCCCTGACGACGGGTCTGGTCGAGATTGGTGAAGTAGCCTGAAACGAGTGAGCCTGGCGATTCCAGGAAGAAGATCTCGTCGCGAACATCGGTGCGATACACGGAGGCATCGAAGAGCACGCTGCCGCGGAGCCATTTGCCGCCGACTTCGTACGTCGTCGCGCGCACTGGCTTGAGCGGTGGATCGTCGCCGAGTGCGAATGGAAGCGGGCAGGAGGCCGTCGGATCCGCGCATGCAAGCTCGACGATCGCCGGCGCACGGAAGCTGCCGCCAATGGAACCATAGAGCGATGCCCCCCCACCGACATCGACACTGATGCCGCCGCGCGGGCTGACGTGGTGAAAGGTGTTGGTCGTGTTGTCGTTGCTGTCGAGCTGATTGTTGAAGGGGACGCGGATGTAATCGTAGCGAAGTCCCGCCGACAGCGTCACGCGACTGAAGTTGTAGTCGGCGAGGCCGTAGCCTGCGAGATCCCAGCTCGGGCTCCTCACATCCGTCGTGAGACCGAGCTCCGGTCCGCTGCCGACAGCAGCCGCCGCCGCGCTCGGCGTATTGATGATCTGCTCGTGAACCCGATTTGCCGATCCGTCGACACCAAAGCGCAGCGACAGCGAATTCTTCCCGAATGCGATCTGGCGGCGCCAATCCGCCGTGCCACCGAAGGTGTATGTCTTCGTGAGCGCGTCGACGTTCGGATCGGGCGCCTGATTCACATTGAAGCGATCGGCATCGAAGCGTTTGCCGAACAGCGTCAACGTGCCGCGGCCGCGACCCACGGGTGTGTATCCAGTGAGATTGAGCTGCTGCATGTTCAGATCTTCGATGTCGCCCGGCGTGAAGTTTATCTGCGGATCACCATACAGGCTCTCGGGGAGCGAGCCGGCCGACCGCACGCGCGACTTCGACGCGAGCGCCTGAATTCCGAATCCTCGCAGCGCTCCGAAGTGCCCGACATTCGAGAATACATTGTAGTTCTTGCCGCCAGTCCCCGTACGCCATCCATCCTCGCGCTCGTAACCGCCGCCAAGATAGTAGTCCCATCCTTTGGTGCTCTTCCCCGCGACTGTTGCTTCGAGCTCGACCTGTCCGAATGATCCGCCCGTGAGCTCGAGCGAGCCGTGCGTCGGACCCTCGCCCCGATCGGTGACGAGATTGATCGCGCCGCCGAGCGAGTTGGGTCCGAGCAGCGACGCGGTACCGCTGAGGAGCTCGACGCGGCGCACGTGATCCATTGGTAGAAGATCGAAGTCGACCTCCTGCGCATCCGCCTCGTTCTGTCGCACGCCGTCGAGAAAGACGGTGATCCCCGGAGGCAGGCCGACCGTTGGCCCGGTGTTGAAGCCGCGATAGTCGACGTTGATCTTGTACTGCGAGCCGAGATCATCGTAGATCGA
>JBDTXL010000279.1:0-3672 GCA_040006195.1 Gemmatimonadota bacterium
GGCAATCGCTTCGCGGCGGACGCGCAGATCCAGGCGGCGGTCGCGAATCAGCAGAAGGCGAACGCGGATCTCGCGCGTATGCGTGATCTCGTCTCCAAGCAGATCGTCTCGGCGCAGCAGCTGGATGCCGCGCAGGCGGCGGCCGCGGCGGCGGCGGCAGATGTCGAATCGCTGCAGCGTCAGGCAGCGGCGGCGGGCGGCGCGGTGCAGAACGCGCAGGCCGGCGTGCGGCTCGCGCAGGCCAAGCTGCAGGCGGAGCAGGCGGCGCTCGACAATGCGAAGCTGCAACTTGGCTACACCGATGTGCAGGCGCCCGAGACGGGAACCATCTCGAAGAAGCAGGTCGAGATCGGGCAGCTCGTGCAGGCCGGGCAGACGATGATGTCGATCGTCGCCGATACGGGCACGTGGGTGACCGCGAACTTCAAGGAGACGCAGCTCAACAAGATGGTCGTGGGTCAACCGGTGGCGTTCGAGGTGGATGCCTATCCGGGGTGCAAGGCCGAGGGGAAGGTGCAGAGCCTGAGCGGTGCCACGGGCGCGCGGTTCGCGCTGTTGCCGCCGGACAATGCAACCGGCAACTTCACGAAGGTCGTGCAGCGCCTTCCGGTGCGCGTCGCCATCACGAAGGGATGCGGCATCAACCGTCCGCTTCGCCCTGGTATGTCGATCGTCGCCCACGTGGAAACGAAGCACTAAGGAGCATCTTTCTGTGAGTTCGGACACCACGCTCCCAACGCGCGACGAAGCACTCGCGCTCGTGCACGAGTACACCGCAAGCGAATCGTTGCGCGCGCACATGCTGTCCGTGGAGGCGGCGATGCGCGCGTACGCGGTGAAGTTCGGAGAGGATCCCGAGCGGTGGGGGCTCACGGGGCTGCTGCACGACTTCGACTACGAGCGCTTTCCGAACAACGCCCACTCGGCCACCGAGGAGCATCCGGCGGAGGGGGTGCGCATGCTGCGCGCGCGCGGCTATCCCGAGGACATGCTCCAGGCGATTCTCGGGCACGCGGTCTACTGCGCAACGCCGCGCGAGACGAAGATGGCGCAGGCGCTCTTCGCGGTCGATGAGCTGACCGGGCTGATCACGGCTTCGGCGCTGGTGCGCCCGTCGCGAAGCGTGCTCGATCTCGAGGCGAGCTCGGTGAAGAAGAAGATGAAGGACAAACACTTCGCGAAGGGAGTGAGCCGCGAGGATGTGACCGTCGGCGCCGCGGAGCTGGGAGTCGATCTCGACCAGCACATTCAGTTCGTTATCGAGGCGATGCGGCCTGTGGCCGACTCCCTGGGCCTCAAGGGAACCGCTGTCGCCGGGTGACCCCGGCCGTACAACGTTAGACCCACGCGGCGCGTATGATCGGGATACCACCATTCTCCGACATGACCGCTGTTCCGCTTCACATCCTGCATCGTCCAATGACCGTGTCGCCGGCTGAGTCCGTGCTGCCGGACGGGGAGCGCGAGCTGGTGCGCGAGGCGCAGTCGGGGAGCGAGGCGGCGTTTGCGGTGCTCGTGCACACGCACATGCGGCGGGCTTATGCTGTCGCGCGGGCGATCTGTGCGACGCACGAGGATGCCGAGGATGCGGTGCAGGACGGCTTTCTTCACGCGTACAAGGCGCTGGAGCGATTTCGCCCGGAGCAGGCCTTCGCGGCGTGGCTCAACCGGATCGTCGCGAACGCCGCGCTCGACATCGGTCGTCGTAGAAAGGTACGCGATGCCGATTCGCTGCCGGAGACGCTGTCGGTGCCGCAGTTCGACCCGTCGGAGCGATCGGAGCTGCGCGGACGGCTGGGCGCGGCGCTCGAGATTTTGCCGGAGCGGCAGCGGTCGGTGCTGGTGTTACACGACGTCGAGGGCTATACCCATGGCGAGATTGGATTGATGCTGGGAATTCCTGAAGGGACGGCGCGATCGGACCTTCATCATGCGCGCGCATCGTTGCGCGAGCGGTTGCGTGATCTCTGGAGCGAGAAATGAGGATCGAGTCGCGGATCGGCCCGGACGGGCGGGACGATGAGTTGACGCGCGCGTTGCGGGTGCTGCATGCGCCGCCGGGTGGCGAGGCGTTCTGGGAGATGCTCGAACGTCGCATCCTGGCACGGGTCGCGTCCTCGGAGGACGACCAGTGGTGGCGCCAGCTGGCGCGGTGGCGTCGCGGTCTCGCGCTGGCCGGCGCTGCTGCCGTCATCGTCGCCGCACTGGCCGCTCGATATTCGAACCACGAGCGCTCGGTCGCGGCGTATCGCGAGATCGAGTCCAGTCGCGTGGCGCCAGTGCAGGTCGCGAGCGAGACGGAGCGCGAGGCCTCGCGCGATGTCACGCTGCGCTACGTGATGGGTCCGTGAACGGGAGTCGGCGATGAGAAAATCGAAGTCGCTTGCACTGGGCTTTCTGCTCGGCACGCTGGTGGCCGGAGGCGCGCTCGGCTTTTCGCTCGATCGCGTTTTGACACGCCCGGCCTGCGACGCGAACACCGAACGCCAGGCCGTCCGCGCCTACATGGCCTCGAAGCTTCAATTGAGCCCGCTGCAACGCGCGCAGGTGGATAGCCTGCTCGACATTCGGCATCGGGAGCTCAGCAAGATCGTTGCGCCCGTTCGCCCGCAGCTCGATTCCGTGCGCGAGGCGACTCGCGTGCAGATCAAGCGTCTGCTCGACCCCGACCAGCAGCGGCGATTCCAGGACTGGGTGAACGAATCGAAGAAGGAAGAGGCCAGGCAGCAGTGAAGCCCGCAAGACGACTGATGCTCGTTGTGGCACTGTTGGGAGCGGCGCAGCAGTCGGGCGCGCAGAGCGTCGCGGATTCCTCGCGGACGATGTCGTTGGAGGACGCGGTCGCGTTTGCGCAGAAGAACTCTCCGCTCGCGGTCAACGCGCGCGGGCAGCTGCGCTCGAGCCTCGCCGGCGTTCGCTCGTCGTACGCCGCCTTTCTCCCGACGTTCAACCTCCAGGCAACGAACACGCAAAACAGTCCGGCCGGCGTCGTCATCGACAGCACCGGGCACGTCTTCTCCGGAAAGTGGCAGAACTCGCAGGGCTTCAGTACCGGCCTCGAACTCTTCGACGGGCTTTCGCGTCTCTACCAGATCCGCGCGAGCAAGGCCGAGGTGACGGCTGCGCGTGCAAACGAGGTCACGCAGACGTTCCAGATCGCGCTGCTCGTTTCACAGCAGTATTACGCGGTGCTCGCAGCGAAGGAGTCGGAGAGTGCGGCGCGCGCGCAGCTCGATCAGGCGCAACAGCAGCTCGCCGTATCGCGCGCGAAGGTACGGGCGCAGACGTCGACGAAATCCGATTCGCTGCGCGCGATCATCCAGGTGGGCGACGCGCAGCTCGCGCTGCTTCAGGCGAGGAACGACCTGCAGACGGCGAATGCGACGCTCACGAGGCTGGTCGGCGAGCCGTACAAGGTCACCGCGAACGCGGCCGACACGATCACCGGGCCGACGGTGGAGATCGACAGCACGCGGCTCGTGCAGCTCGCGGATGTGAGTCCGGCGGTCCAGCAGGCGCAGGCGCAGCAGGTCGCGGCGCAAGCCCAGTACCGCGCGGCGCACGCACCGTACTTCCCGAACATCTCTGTCGCGTACAACCGCTCACGTTACCACAGTGACAGCTCGTTCAACTTCGCGCACGGCGGCTACAACTACAGCGGCACGCTGCGCT
>JBDTXL010000280.1:0-1984 GCA_040006195.1 Gemmatimonadota bacterium
GGAATCACGCGCGCACCCATGAGGCGCATTCGAAAGACGTTGAGCGCCTGCCGACGCATGTCTTCCTCGCCCATGTACACCACACACTCCAGCCCGAATCGCGCGCAGATTGTCGCCGTCGCAACTCCGTGCTGCCCCGCACCGGTCTCGGCGATGATCCGTCGCTTGCCCATCCGGCGCGCCAGCAGCGCCTGACCCACGGTGTTGTTGATCTTGTGCGCGCCCGTGTGGTTCAGATCCTCGCGCTTGAGCATCACCGGCGCGCCAACCAGCGCGGAGAGCCGGGGAGCGTCGCTCAATGGAGATGGACGACCGACGTAAGTGGCAAGCAAATTGTCGAGCTCGGCAACAAAGCCCGGATCTCGCATCGCTTCTGCCAGCGCGGCTTCCAGACCGTCGAGCGCAGGGATGAGCGTTTCCGGGACATAGCGCCCTCCATAAGTACCAAAACGATCGCCGGTACCGACAGCTGTCATCGGAACACGCTCGCGCGCCCTACTGCGTCCATGAACTCCGCCATCCGTGTGTGATCCTTAATTCCGGGGGAAGATTCGACGCCCGAGGAGACGTCGACAATGTCGGGAGAGAGCGTGTCGATCGCCTGAGCAACGTTGGCCGCAGTCAGACCGCCGGCGACCGCCAGCGGCGACACCCGGCCGCGAGCGAGCCCCGTTGCGCCGCTCCAGTCGAAAGAAATGCCGCTGCCACCGAGCGAACCATTCACATTCGAGTCGAGCACGAGCGCATCGGACGCGTCCCAGAGCTCCTGGAGCGAAACGATATCCGCGTCGGCGATAACTCCAGCGACGCGGAAGACGGCCCAGATGCGCGCGCCGGTAGCCTCGGCGACCGCGAGGACGAATTCGGGACTCGGATCCGCGTGGAGCTGCACGATGTCCAGATGCGCCGCTTCGACGATCCTGACAATCTCGGCGGGCGAGACCTTGCCGAAGACACCCACGCGGTCGACGCCCGGTCCGGCGCCATCGAGCACGTCGCTGGCGCGCGCAGGATCCAGATTGCGTGGACCGCCCGCGAAGATGACACCGGCGTAGCGCGCGCCGAGGTCGGTAGCGACACGCGCATCTGCAGGGCGGGTGAGCCCGCAGAATTTCACCTCAACGGGCACGGGGGCTCCGCGGCACGCCCGTGAACGCCCGCACGGCGGACTGAGGATCTTCGGATCGCGAGAAGGCCGAGCCGACGAGCACTGCGTCGGCGCCCCAGCGCGCCCGCTCCGCGATATCAGCAAGCGTCTCGATGCCGCTCTCGGCTACCGCGATCACGCCGTTTGGGATGAGCGGGAGCAGTCTTTCCGGCACGCCCGCGTCCACTTCGAGCGTTTCGAGATTCCGGCTATTGATTCCGACGACGCGCGCGCCGAGCTCGAGCGCGAGCATCAGCTCCGCGTCGGTGCGCACTTCGACGAGTGGCTCCACGCCGATTTCATCGGCGAGCGACATTAATTCGCCGAGCTGCGCAGGCGCGAGCGCGCGAGCGATCAGGAGGATGGCTGACGCACCGGCCGCGCGCGCCTCGTAAAGCTGGACCCGGTCGAGATGGAAGTCTTTGCGCAGCAACGGAATAGTGGTGCGACTTCGAGCTGTTGCGAGGTCCGCCAAGCAGCCTCCGAAGTGCTCGGGCTCCGTCAGGACGGAGATCGCGGCAGCGCCGCCATTTTCGAACGAGGCAGCCTGGTCCTCGGCGGCGATCGACTCGCGAATCGCGCCCTTCGATGGCGAACGCCGCTTGATCTCGGCGATGACCGCGACGTCCTCGCACGTGAGCGCATCGATGAACGAGGGCGCCGCGGGCGCCACTAGCGCAGCCTCCTCGACGAGCTTGCGAGTCAGCGAGCTCATCGATTGGACTCGGGATGCAGACTCAGCCATGATGCGACCGAGCACTCCGACGGGCGGAGCCCATTGCCGCGAAAAGACTTGCGCTTCGGTCACTGTTCGGCTATCCTGCTTTTCGGCGTCCA
>JBDTXL010000281.1:0-4820 GCA_040006195.1 Gemmatimonadota bacterium
CTCGTCTCGATCATGCATCCCATCATCACGCTCATGTCGTGCGCACGGGCGACGGCGATCATCTTCAGCGCCTCGCGCGGCCCGCCGCACTTCGCGAGCTTGATGTTGATCCCGTCGACGACGCCCGCGAGCTTCGGGATGTCGCTCGCGACGAGACACGACTCGTCCGCGATGATCGGCAGCGGCGAGCGATCGCGCACGTAGCGGAGCCCTTCGATGTTCTCGGGCGGCAGCGGCTGCTCGACGAATTCCACCTCGTACTCCGAGAGAAGTGCGATCATGTCGAGGGCGTGCTTCGGCGTCCACGCGGCGTTCGCGTCGACACGCAAAATCTTGTCCGGCGCCTCTTCGCGGATGATGCGGATGATGTCCTCATCATCCGGAGTGCCGAGCTTCACCTTGAGCAGTGGATATTCCGCCGCCTCCTGCACCTTGGCGCGCAGCTCCGCCTCGGGCGCAACGCCGATCGTGAAGCTCGACAGCGGCGCCTTGGACGGATCGAGTCCCCATATCTGGTAGAGCGGGACGCCGAGCCGTTTGCCCATGAGATCGTAGAGCGCGGCCATCACGGCGCTCTTCGCCGAGCCGTTGCCGCGCCACATCTTGCCCATTTCGGTCTCGATCGCTTCGAGCGACCAGCCGTCGGCCTTCTCGATGATCGTCGCGAACTGGTCGAGCACCACGGCGGCCGTATCCGGATTCTCGCCGTAAAAGCGGCTCGGATTCGCCTCGCCGACACCGAACGCGCCGTCCGCGTCGGTGATCGTCACGAGATTGACGCGATGCGCGCTGGCGCCGCCGCGAGCGATCGTGAAGACGTGCTTCGTGCGGAGCGAGACGATTTCGTGCGTGAGCTTCATTTCGCCGTGGGCGTGATTCCAAGCCGGCGGGAGAGCCACGCATTTCGCAGCGCGTCGCCACTGGCAGTCTGCGAAAGATAAGCGATCAGCGCATCGGAGAGATCGTTGCCGCGCTGAAAGCGGTCTGCTGGCGCCTTGGCGAGACACTTCATCGCGATCGCCGCAAGCGCAGGGGGCGTGCGCGAGTCGACGATGTCCGGCGAGGGCGCATCCTCGTGCACGTGCTTGTAGCCGATCGAGTACGAGTCCGCGCCATCGAACGGCGGAAAGCCGACGAGCATTTCGTACAGCAGCACTCCCGCCGCGTAGATGTCGCTTCTGCCGTCGACCATCTTTCCCATGGCCTGCTCCGGCGACATGTAGTGCGGTGTCCCCATCGCGCGCCCGGTCATCGTCAGCCGCTGATGAAAGCGCGCGGTCGCGATGCCGAAGTCGGTGATGAGCGCATTGCCATCCTCGTCGAAGAGGATGTTATCGGGCTTCACATCGCGATGCACGATGCCGTGGCGGTGCGCGTAGTCGAGCGCGATCGACACCTGCGCACACACGCTCGCGGCCACCGCCGCCGGCACGGTGCCACCGCGCACGATGAGATCCGCGAGTGAGCCCCCCGCCATGTACGGCATCACGAGATACACCGTCGTCTCGAGCTCTCCGTAGTCGAGAATCGAACAGATGTGCGGATGAAAGAGCTGCGCGCTCGCCTCCGCCTCGCGCTTGAAGCGCTCGCGCATCTCGGGATCGCGCGCGAGATGGCCCAGCAGCACCTTCACCACGAGCTGCCGCCCGAGCTGCACGTGCTTCGCCGCGTAAACGCTCGCCATGCCGCCCGTCGCGAGACGGCGGTAGATCCGGTAGCGCCCGCCGGCGGCACGCCGCAGCAGATCCATCTCCTCGTCCGGCTTCTCCTGCGGCGCGTCCGACACCTCGGGCAGCTCGTGCGAACAGCGCGCGCAGATGACCGCCGAGCCGCGATTCCAGGTGCCGCAGTCAGGACAGAACATCGCTCAGACTCCGAGGTCCAGCCGCACGAAGTCGTGCGGAATCCACGGGCCCGTCTGCTCGAAGCGAAGATCAGTGAAGCGCCGCTCCTGTTCGAGCACGGCTTCGCTGAACGTGTTCCAGTCGTTGGTCTTCAGAAGGAAGGCGACGCTGACGAGCACCGGTAGCTCCGGTTCGGCGAGCGTCACCGTGGCCACCGCTCCATGGCGCAGCGCGCGCACTGCATTGCTCGCCTCGAGCGCCAGCGCATCGATGGATTCGCTCGGCACGAGATGTTGCGCCGGGCGCACGTGCACCCGCGCCTCGCATTTCCCCGAGACAAACGTCAGCCCTTCGGCGAGCCCGACGTAGTTCTGCTCCATCCAGCTGCGCATCGTGTCGACCGTGCGGAAGACGAGCCCCGGAGGCGCCGGGAGAATCGCGCCGCGCGCGAAGAGCGCGTCGAGGAGCTGCTCGTATTCGCCATCGTCGCTCGCAGGGTCGTACGATTGAGCGGGCGCCGCGCGAACGACGGCCCCGAGCTCGCGAACGCGGATGACGGTCACACCAGGCGCAACCGGCGCCGCATCGTCGCGGGCTACGGCCATCAGGCCGAGCAATTCAAGCGCTGTCACGCGAGTAAGTTAGGCGCGGAAGCAGCCCGAGCAAGCATGCGCCGCGCTCAGCCGAGCGCCTCGAGATGCACCATGCTCGCCTCGCCCAGCCGTTCGGGGGCATAACCACCCTCCAGGGCGCTCACGACGCGGCCCCCGCACCACACCCCTGCTCGCTGCACGAGCTCGCGCGTGAGCAGCGCCACGTGCTCCATCTCGAGGGTGAAGCCGCCGAGCGGATCGCCGGCGAGCGAGTCGAATCCGGCGGAGATGAGAACGAGGTCCGGGGTGAAGCCGACGGTGGCCGCGTCGATGCCTGCACGCAGCGCGTCGACGTATTGCTCCGGCGCGAGCCCCGCAGCCATTGGGATGTTCCAGAGATTTCCGATACCGCGCTCGCTCGCCGCACCCGTGCCCGGATACCATGGCCACTGGTGCATCGACACGAAGTGAATTCCGGGATCGTGCTCGACGAGCGCCTGGGTGCCGTTCCCGTGGTGCACGTCCCAGTCGACGATCAGCACGCGGTCCGCGCGATGCGTCCGTCTCGCGTAGTGCGCCGCGAGCGCGACGTTGCCGAAGATGCAGAAGCCCATCGACGAGTCGCGAATCGCGTGATGACCCGGCGGTCGCACGGCGGAGAAGCTGCGGATGGCGCGGCCGTCGAACGACATGTCCACGCCATCGAGCACGCACCCAGCGGCCGCCGTCGCGGCGAGCCACGACCCTTCGCTCGCGACGGTATCGGGATCGAGCCGTCCGCCGCCCGCGAGGGAAATATCCCGAATTCCGGATACATATTTTGCATCGTGGACGAGCGCGAGCTCTTCGGTATCCGCATGTCGTCCCTCGTGATGCAGGAGGCTCATGAAGAGCTCTGGCACCTCGCGGAAGGCGCGCGTGATCGCGCGGAGCCGACCGACGTGCTCCACCGCGCCCCACCCGGTATCGTGGCGGCCGCAATCGGAGTGCGAGATGAAGGCGATCGTCATCGCGCACCTCTCAGCCTGCGCGAGCCCCATTCCGCGAGCAGCAGCAGCGCGAGCACCGCGAACATCCACCAGCGCAGGCCGGGAGTGACGTGCAGCACGCTCGCGGTCGCGGGCGTAGGCGCGCCGAGATCCGCGTAGAGCGACGCGAGCGGTGCGGCGTCCGCGTTCCGGGTCGTGGCGCTCGCGATCGGTTTCGCGGCGCGATACGCGGCAGCGGCGACCACTGCCGACCAGTACTCGCGATGCGCGGCCGGCGCATCGCCGTTGCCCGCGAGACGCCAGCGCCACGAGTCATCGTAGCCGAGCTGGACGACGCGGCCGGTGCCAGCGCGACGGGCGGCGGCTATCACATGTCCGTCGCGACTCTCCAGCGGGACGGCATCCGCGAGCAGCGACACAATTGGGAAGAAGCCAAGGGCACGGCGCGGCGTAGCGCTCGCAAAGGAGATCGACGCCGCGACCACGCGCGGGCCCGCGCGCCCTGGTGCGAGCGCGCGGAGCGCGGCGGCGCTCGCGGCATCGCCCGCGATGATGACGCCGCCGCCGCTGCGCTCGAAGCTCGCGATCGCGCCCGCATACGCTGCGGCGCTCGAGTCGAGCGCGATGACGACGCTCGTGTGCGCGGTGTCGAGCGCGAGCGGTGTGCCCTGCGTGACGAAGACGTTCGGACCGACGCGAAGGCGCGAGCTCACCTTCCAGCCGCGCTCCTCGAGCGCCGCCATCACGAACTTCCCTTCCCACCCCGCGCGTCCGAGCACTACGGCCTGACGGGGGAGCAGCGAATCCGGCGCATTCGCGCGCGCGTGCTGATTGCGTACGAGTAGATCGATCGCGCCGGCGCTCATCGGCAGCGCGAGGACGTTCGCACCGGCGGCAATCGAAACCGTGTCGAGCAACCCCACGGCATCGGAAAGCGTCGCGCGCCCGCCCGCGGGGGCGGCGACGTACGCGTGTACGCCGCCCGCCGGATCGTTGCGCGGCGCGATCTCGAGCGCGGTGGCGGGAATCGAGTCGCCGGACCAGGTGACGCGCACTCCCGCGTGCGAGAGGGCGCGCAGCCACTCCCGCTCGCGTGCCGCGGGCGCGAACGCCGCCGTCACATGCACCGCCGTGGGCTCGGGCGCGAGCGTCCACTGCGCGAGCGCCGCCGAGAGCGCGTGCGAGTCAGTGCGCTCCTGCACCGTTGCCGTCTCGCGCGGCGCGGCCGAGCGCACGAGCATCCACGCGAGCATCGCGAATGCGCCCGCACGTGCGACGAGCTCCAGGCGGCGGCGGAGATCAGGCGGTAAGAGCATATACCACAATGTTCACGGCGAATTTCGTGTTGTCCACCGATTGAAAGCGCTTCGAATCCGGGTGGTAGCCCCACTCCG
>JBDTXL010000282.1:0-7986 GCA_040006195.1 Gemmatimonadota bacterium
TCGGTGAGCGTGACCTCGAGGATCTGCTCGAGTCCCGCGCGACCGAGCTTGCACGGCACGCCGAGGAAGATGCCCGACTGTCCGTACTCCCCGGTGAGCCACGCGGCACAGGGCAGGATGCGCTTCTGGTCGAAGGCGATCGCCTCGCACATCTGCACCGTCGCGGCAGACGGCGCGTAATACGCAGAGCCGGTCTTCAGATACTTCACGATTTCGGCGCCGCCCGTGCGCGTGCGCTCGACGATCGCGTCGAGCCTCGCCTTGTCGAGCAGCTGCGTCACCGGAATTCCGCTGACGCTCGTATACGAAAGCAGCGGCACCATCGTGTCACCGTGTCCGCCCAGCACCATCGCCTGAATGTCGCGCACCGACACGCCCAGCGCCTCGGCGATGAACGACCGGTAGCGTGCCGTGTCGAGCACGCCGGCCATTCCGATCACGCGCTCGCGCGGAAAGCCAGTGGTCTTCATCGCGACCCATGACATCACGTCGAGCGGATTCGAGACGACGATGAGGATCGCGTTGGGCGAGCTCGCCTTCACGTGCTCGGAGACCTGCTTGACGATGCCGGCGTTGGTGTTGAGGAGATCGTCGCGCGACATGCCGGGCTTGCGCGCGATGCCGGCTGTGATGACGACGATGTCCGAGCCTTCGGAGGCGGCGTAGTCGTTGGTGCCGATGAGGCGCGTATCGAAGCCTTCGATGGGCGCGGACTCCCAGATGTCGAGTCCCTTGCCCTGCGGCACACCGTCGATCACGTCGACGAGAACCACCTGCCGCGCGAGCTCTTTCTCCGCGAGTCGCTGCGCCGTGGTCGCGCCGACATTCCCTGCCCCGACCACCGTGATCTTGTTCAGCATCCGCGTCGTGTTCCTCTGGAAGAAATGCGTAGAGGAAAGATAGACGCGGAGGCCGATGCGCGTAATGGCCGGATGACGAGTGCGATCAGCCGCCGACCTGAGACAACGCCCGCAATCCACCCACCTTCATCTGCAACAGCGCATGCTCGCGCGGCTTGGAGGCGAGCGCGTGCGCATACAGCGGCGCGAGCGGCTCTCCAGCGCGAAGCGCATCGCGAAAGCTCACCTCGTCATCGCCGTAGAGGCAGGTGCGCAATCGCCCATCGGCGGTGAGTCGAACGCGATTGCAGTCGCCGCAATAGGTGTGGCTCATCGGCGTGATGACGCCGATGCTTCCCGGCGCACCCGCATAGCGGTAGTACGCCGCGGGGCCGTTGCCGCGTGCCGGGCCCGCATCGGCAACCAGCGGCGCGATTCTCGAGAGCCGCGCCAGGATCTCATCGCTCGGCACCACCCGATCGAACGTCTCTCCAGCCATCTCGCCCACCGGCATCAATTCGATGAAGCGCACGTGCCACGGATGCTCGAGCGTGAGCCGCGCGAAGTCCTCGAGCTCGTCGTCGTTGATGCCGCGCATCACGACGGTGTTGATCTTCACGGGACCGAGCTCCGCGCGCTCCGCGGCCAGTGCCGCATCGATCGGCGAAAAGGCGAGCGAGCGCCGCGCAATCTCGCGAATGCGCGCCGGCCGCAGACTGTCGGCGCTCATGTTCACGCGGTCGAGCCCCGCGCGCTTCATCTCGGCCGCCATCTCCGGCAGCTTCACGCCGTTCGTCGAGAGCGCGATGTCCTGAATTCCAGGGATGCTCTTCAGCATCGCGATCAGCGTCGAGAGCTGCGGACGGATCGTCGGCTCTCCGCCGGTGATGCGCAGCCGGCTCACGCCCAGCGGCGCGAGCTGCCGCACGACCTCGGCGATCTCCTCGTAGCTCAGGATGCTCTCGCGCGGCAGCCACGGCAGCCCCTCGAGCGGCATGCAGTACGCGCAGCGGAAGTTGCAGCGATCCGTGATCGAAATGCGCAGATATTCGATGCGTCGTCCGAACTGGTCCTGCGACATCGCGATCACTGCCACTCCTCCGCGCGCTGCTCGTGCGCGATACCAGCCGCGTCCACCCAGTCGCTCGTTCCATCGACGTATCCCTCGCGCTTCCAGATCGGGAGCCGCCGCTTCACCTCTTCGATCACGAAGCGCGACGCCTCGTACGCTTCCGCGCGGTGCGGATGTGCGACCGCAATCGCGATGCTCACGTCGCCAAGCTCGAGCGCGCCAAGCCGATGCTCAGCCACGAGATGCGCGACACCAAAGTGCGCCGCGCACTCGCTCGCAATCGCCGCCAGCTCGCGCTCGGCCATCTCGCCGTAGGCGCTATACTCGATGCCGCTCACGGCCCGCCCGTCGTTCATCTCGCGAACGTGCCCGAGAAAAATCACCGTCGCCCCGTTTGCCATGTCGCCCACCTCGGCGAGCAGCGCGGCGACCTCGATGGCGCGGCGCACGATCGCAGTGCGGACGCTCATCCGCCCGCCACGGGAGGGATGATCGCCACTTCGTCGCCGCTCACAACTCGTTGGTCTGAACTCGCATACGTCTGATTCACCGCAACGAGCGGCGCTGCCGGAAGCGACGATCCGCCCGGCATCGCGCGCAGCCGATCGACCACGTCGCGCACCGTGGTGTCCCCCGCGAGCGTGAGCTCGAGGCGGTCGGAGCCGAGCGCGTCGGCGTATGAGGCGAAGAGCAAAGCGGTTACGGTCATCGAATGAAGATTGAACCAAGGCGAGATGCGCGACAAGCGATGCACTGAGCCCGGGAACGCTGCTGACAAACGAAAGCGCCCCGTTCGTGGTTGCACGAATCGGGGCGCTCACGGCGATTTCGGCGAGCGATCAGGCCGGCGAATCGGAGAACGACGCCTCATCCTCTTCGGCAACGAGAGCGCGCAACTCCTTGCTGGGCTTGAACACAGGCACCGGACGCGCGGACACCTCCACGGGCGAGCCAGTGCGCGGATTGCGCGCCATGCGCGTCTTGCGCTGACGAATCTTGAATGTGCCGAAGCCTCGCACCTCGATGTTCTTCTGCTCTTTCAGGGCGTCCTTGATGGCGTCCAGAAATGCATCGACGACACGTGCGCAGTCCTTCTTCGAGATCATCGGCCCTGCTGTTTTCGATATCTGGGCCGTGACGTGCTCGACAAGGTCAGCTTTGGTCATTCATAACCCCGGGTTGGCGACCGCCGAGTGGGCGTTCGTGCGTCGAAAGTATGACGTTAACCGTTGTGTGTCAAGCGTTTGGCTCACTAGCAGCCCCGCCCGAACGTACCGCCTTCAGAAACTCTCCGAACAGCGGACGCGCGTCGTGAGGGCCCGGCGCAGCCTCGGGATGGTACTGGACCGCGAAGATCGGAAGCTCCCGGTGCCGCAGCCCCTCGACCGTCCCGTCGTTCAGATTTACGTGCGTAACGCGAAGCGCCGGAGCGCCCGGAATGCCCTTTTCGTGCCCGATCACCGAAAAACCATGGTTTTGCGATGTGATCAGCACCCTCTCGGTGTCGATCTCCCGAACAGGGTGATTTCCGCCCCGGTGGCCGTACGGCATCTTCTCCGTCTGCGCCCCGAACGTGAGCCCCAACAGCTGGTGTCCCAGACAGATACCGAGAATTGGAAGCTGCTTGTCCGCCAACGTTCGAATGATTTCGGGCGCGTAGGTGACCGCCGCCGGATCGCCTGGCCCGTTCGCCAAAAACACGCCGTTCGGCTCCAGCTCCATCACAGCCTCGGCCGACGTGTCCGCCGGCACGACCGTCACCCTGCATCCGTTCTCTTCGAACAGACGCAGGATATTGCGCTTGATTCCGTAGTCGTACGCCACGATGTGCGACTCTGCGTCCGCATCGCCCCACGTGTAGCGCTCCTTCGTCGAAGCGCGAGACGCAAGATCCATCCCCTCCATCGACGGACAGGCCGCCAGCGCAGCCTTCGTTGCATCCGAAGGAGCTTCCCCGTTGCCGATAATCCCGCGCATCACACCCGCCGACCTCAGATGACGAGTGAGACGCCTGGTGTCAACTTCCTCGAGGATTGGGACTTGAGCGTCGCGAAGCCAGCTCCGCAGGTCGCCGCTCGCGCGCCAGTTGCTCGGATGGTTCGTGAGCTCTCGGACGACGACTCCCGCCACCTGCGGCTTTCCCGACTCGGGGTCGTCGACGTTCACGCCGTAATTGCCGATCATCGGCGTCGTCATAACGACGATCTGGTCGCCGTACGATGGATCGGTGAACACCTCCTGGTAGCCGGTCATGTTCGTCGTGAACACGACCTCGGCCACACACTCCACGTCGGCATCGCGGCGCACGCCGCGAAAAAGGGTTCCATCCTCGAGGAGGAGGAACCCGGCTCTCGCGCTCGAAGGCGTCACGGCGCTACTTGGGCGGGGTCTTGCTTGGCGGTGCCGCGGGCGCTGCGGGCGGCGCGGGGTTGACCGGCGTGAGCGGCACGGCGGACGGCGCGTTGGACCCAGGCGCCGGCGCGGCCGGCGCACTCTGCGTCTGGCGCGAGAGTGGGTCGAGCACCGACGTCGGGATGCGCGAGCGCGTTCCCATGATCTGGAGCACGTAGGCGAGCAGCAGGAAGATGCCGCCGCCCCACCAGCTCACTCGCGTCAGCAGATTCGCCGCCTGTCGCGTGCCGACGAATGAATCCGACGACGAGGAGGCGCCGCCGAAATTGGCCGAGAGACCGCCGCCCTTGCCGGACTGCAGAAGAACAGCCGCGATCAGCACGAGGCTGTTGATAACCAGCAATACGAGAAGGAAGGTGTACATCGCGCCGAAAGTAGGTGTGGAGAGCTAAGTCTCCAAGCTTACGTCAGTTACGATACACGGTCAAGTACGCGCGATCGACGCCCAAATCGCCGGGTCGAGCGACGCGCCACCCACCAGGAGCCCGTCCACTTCGGGCGCCTTCATGAGCGAATCCGCGTTCTCCTTCGACACCGATCCGCCGTAGAGAATTGGAATTTCGACGTTCTTCGCATTCACCACTTCCTTGAGCGCTCGTCGAATCGCCGTGTGCACGGTCGTCGCATCCTCGGGCGTCGCCGTGCGACCGGTGCCGATCGCCCAGACGGGCTCGTAGGCGACCGCGATTTGCGCGACTTGTGCCGGGGTAAGGCGGCTGATTCCCGCCTTGAGCTGGCGCAGCACGACTGCCTGCGTCGTGTTCCGGTCACGCTCCTCGATCTTTTCGCCGACGCAGAGCACGACCGTGAGCCCCGCCTTGAACGCGGCTGCGCACTTCTTCGCAGTTATCTCGTCGCCCTCGCCGAACGTGTGGCGGCGCTCGGAGTGGCCGACGAGCGCCACCGTGGCGCCCGCGTCCTTCGCCATCGCAGCGCCGTTCTCACCGGTGAAGGCGCCCTTCTCCTCCCAATGGATGTTCTGCACGCCCAGCATCACGTCGGGACGATCACGCAGCGCGAAGCCGGCGACGACGAGCGAGATCGCGGGCGGAAAGATGATGACGGTGCGATCCTCCGCGGGCGGAAACGCCTCGAGGAATGTCTTCAGATAGCTGCGCGTCTCCTGCGGGCCGAGATTCATCTTCCAGTTGGCAGCGAAGACGGGCTTCTTCATGCGTGACCTCTGTCATCGAGCGCCGCGACACCGGGCAGCTCTTTGCCTTCGAGAAATTCGAGCGACGCGCCGCCGCCCGTCGAGACGTGGCTCATCTTCGCCGCCAGACCAAACTGCTCCACCGCGGCGGCGGAGTCTCCTCCACCGACGATCGTCGTCGCGCCATGGGAAGTCGCCATCGCCAGGGCATCCGCGACCGCTCTCGTGCCCTTGTCGAACGGCGGTTTCTCGAACACGCCCATCGGCCCATTCCAGAGAATCGTCCGGCCGCGCGCGACCTCGCCGGCAAACGCCTGTGCAGCTTTCGGTCCGATGTCGAACATCGCCTGATCGGTTGAGATCGCATCGCGCGCAACGGCCTTTGCGGACGCGCCGTCGTCGAGCGATGCCGAGACGAGCGCATCTTCCGGAAGCACGATCTTGTCGCCCGCGCGCGCAAGCAGCGCCTTCGCCATCTCGACGCGGTCTGCTTCGACCAGCGACTTCCCGGTCTCGAGCCCCATCGCCTTGAAGAAGGTGCACGCCATTGCGCCGCCGATCAGGAGCCTGTCGACCTTCGGCAGGAGTGCCTCGATGACGTCGATCTTCCCGGAGATCTTGGATCCTCCGAGAATCGCGACGAATGGTTTCGCTGGCGCCTGTAGCGTGTCGCCGAGGTATTTGAGCTCGAGCTCCATCAGCAGGCCAGCGACCGCTGGCTTCAGAAAATGCGCGACACCTTCCGTTGATGAATGCGCTCGATGCGCCGAGCCGAAGGCATCATTGACGTAGACATCACCGAGCTCCGCCAGCGAGCGTGAGAGACGCTCCTCGTTCTTCTCCTCGCCGCCGAGAAAGCGAGTGTTTTCGAGGACGAGAACAGTACCGGGCTCGAGATCGTGTGTGGCGCGGAGCGCCTCGTCGCTGTCGGTGGTCTCGACGAAATCGACCTTCGCCTTGATGAGCGTCGCGAGATGCAGCGCGACCGGCTCGAGCGTGTATTTGAGATCCGGCTTTCCCTTCGGACGCCCGAGGTGCGACATAAGCACGACGCGCGCGCCCCGCGCGATCAGCGCTTCGATGGTGGGGATTGCGGCGCGAATGCGCGTGTCGTCGGTAACGCGGTCGCCCTCGATCGGAACGTTGAAATCCACTCGCACGAGCGCGCGCTTACCATGCAGCTCGGCATCGGTGAGATCGCGTATCGTCTTCTTGGAGCTCATGCCGGCTTGTCCAGGCGCCTGGAGAAGCTCCAGTACGACCACGCGAGCACGGCAGCGCCGGCAATGAAGAACAGCTTGGCGACGCGGAACATCTGCCAGTAGGTGTCGAAGTAGCGCATCGCGGGAACGCCCTTCGGAATCACGAGCTGCTGGGTGGCGAGATTGTGCATTCCGAACCAGGCGTACGCATAGAGCGCCGCGCCGGCGAGCAACACGAGCATCGCCACCACATCGCGCGAGCGATCCGCGCGCGATATCACTCGGCTCACAGCCGCGCGCCGATGAAGCGAAGCAGGTCCACGCAGCGGGAGGCGTATCCCCATTCGTTGTCGTACCAGCCACAGACCTTCACGAGTGTGCCGTCGATGACGTTGGTGGTCTTCGCGTCGAGCGTGCAGGAAAACGGGTTCCCCGTGTAGTCGACCGAGACCAGCTCCTCATCGGAGACGGCCACGATCCCCTTGAGCGGTCCGTCGGCTGCTGCGCGGAAGGCGGCGTTCACGGCCCCGATCGTCGTAGCGCGCTCGACTTCGACCACGAGATCGGTGAACGACACATCCGGCGTCGGCACGCGTACCGAGATGCCATCGATCTTTCCCTTCACTTCGGGAATGACGAGCCCCGTCGCCTTGGCGGCTCCGGTGGTGGTCGGGATCTGCGAGAGCGCCGCAGCGCGCGCGCGACGGAGATCCTTATGCGGAAGGTCGAGAATGTTCTGGTCGTTCGTGTAGCTGTGGATCGTGGTCATCGACGCGTGTTTGAAGCCGAACGCATCGCGTACGATCTTCACCATCGGAGCAACGCAGTTCGTCGTGCACGAAGCGTTCGAGATGATCACGTGCTTCGACGAATCGTACTTCGCTTCGTTGACGCCGAGGACGATCGTGATGTCCTCGTCGGTGGCGGGAGCGGAGATGAGCACCTTCTTCGCGCCGCCGGCGATGTGCTTCCTTGCGTCGCCGGCTTTCGTGAACTTGCCCGTGGACTCGAGCACGATGTCGACGTTGAGCTTCTTCCAGGGCAGCGTGGAGGGATCCTTCTCGGTGAGGACTTCGATCTCATCATTGTCGATGGAGATCGAGCCCGATCCGGCTGAGACATCGCCGTTGAAGATGCCGTGGACCGAGTCGTACTTGAAGAGATGTGCGAGCGTTTTGGTGTCGGTGAGGTCGTTGACTGCGACGATCGTCAGGTCCGCGACGTTCTGCTCACGGAGCGCGCGAACCACCTGACGTCCGATGCGGCCGAAGCCGTTGATGCCTACGCGAATTGCCATTGCCGATAGCG
>JBDTXL010000283.1:0-2502 GCA_040006195.1 Gemmatimonadota bacterium
GCGCCCTTGGTTCCGCGACCGAAGGTGATCAGATCGCCGGGAAGGAGCTGCGCCGTATCGGCGGGAATTCCGACGCCGGCAAAGGCCTGGCGGGCCGCCGTGCGTGGCATCGCAATGTGAAGCGCCGCAACGATATAGCGAACGAGCCCGCTGCAGTCGAAGCCGCGCTTTGGTGTCTCGCCGCCGTGCACATACCTGGTACCCACCTGCGCTCGCGCAAGCGCCACCAAGCTGTCGCGAAGCGTCATTGCGCTAGCGCTGAAGGCAGCGAACGGCTTTGGCGCGTCGAGCGCCTTTGCGTCGTAGGCCGGCGCCTCGCGAACCCCTTCCTGGGCCCGTACAGCCATCGGAACGACGAGCAACGCTACGCCCACGGCCAGAAGCCCGAGCGTGCGAGTCATCGAAACGTTGCGACCGGAATGGATGAGCACGCTTAAATTCATACGAGAATTGACGAGCCGCACTGATCCGTAGCAACGCTTTGGATCAGGTGGTAGAACGGTACGTTCGCGCTGAGAAAAGGCTAACGCTTCCGCCTGGCCCTGGCAACTACGCCTGTCGACACCTGACCGTGATTCAGCATCGCCACGAAGGTGACCCCGCCAACGATATTCCCCAGCACCGCGGGCAGAATGCACATTCCCGCCGCCGCCCACGTCGCGTGACCGCTCGCCGCGACGAACAGCACCTCGACGCTCCCGGCAATGGAGTGGCGGAAGTCGAGTGCGGCGATCGGCGCCGTCGTCAGCCAGATGAGGAAAATCTGCGCGCTGGTCTGCGTCGTCGCCGCCACCAGCCACGCCGTCAGCGCAATCAGCCACCCGGCGAAGATCGCGTGGTAGAACTGCTCGCCGAACCCGCCGTTCAACAGCACGCTACCCAGATTGAGCATACTCTCCCGAACGGTCTGGCTCACCACCGCCGTTCGGGCGAAGAGCGCGCCGAACGCCACCGCGCCGGCCAGGTTCCCCCCGAGCACGATCGCCCACAGGCGGAGCATCTTCCCCACCGTTGCGCGCGACGGCTTCGCGAGAACAGGGATGACCGGCTCGAGCGTGTTCTCGGTGAACAGCTGGCTGCGGCCGATGATCACGAGAATGAAACCCAGCGGGTAGACCGCTGCTGCTACCGCGTGCCGGTACTCCGGCACCACCAGGGTCGCGGCGTATGCGCCGCCCACGAAGCTCCAGCCGATGGTCAGCCCAGCTGTCACCGCCGACCACAGGAGATCCCACGCCGGGCGACTCATCTCCTCCTCGGCCGCCTGCAGGACGTTGTCGTGGATCTCCTGCGCCGACAGCCGCGTCCCGACCTCCGGCCCGACGGGCGCATTCGATGCGGCGCCGGCCGCCGCGCCGCGGCGGGGAGCGCGATTTTGCGTGGTCACCAAGATCCTGTCGAGAGAGAAGAAGTCGCCGTGCCCAAGGGAAGAGTCGTGCCTCGCGCAGTCGCGCGGGAGCTTGCGAGTGCGTCCGTGCAGCCATACTCTAGAGCATAATGATCGCGATACTCCTCGAGGGCTCCCTGTTCGTCGGCTCCATCGCCGCGATCGCAGCCCTCGTTTTTTACATCACCCGCGGCAGTACCTCGCTCGGCCTCCGCGCGCAGCAAAACAAGAATCGCGAGGCCATCGAGCGCGAGGCAGAGCTCGTGTGCCCGATCCATGGCGCGCACACGGAAGCCGAGCTCGTCAGACTCGAGAGCGGCGAGCGCATCTGCCCCGAGTGCTTTCGCGAAGCCATGAAGGGAATCGTCTAACGTATCTCCCGAAGGAGCTCACTACATGGACACAGATCGGCCGCACGTCCCCCCGTTTCTCAAGCTCGTCGGCGTCGGCGCCGCGCTTCTGGCCGTCGTCATCTTCACGCTCAGCAGCACGACGTACGTCAATCCGGGACACGTCGGCATCATCATTCATCGCACGGGCGGCGGAGTCGATGCTACGCCGTACGGGCCTGGCATCCACCTGCGAAATCCGCTCACCACGGGGATCCAGGAATATCCGACGTACATGCAGACGCTCATCCTCACCAAGTCTGCCGGCGAAGGCTCCGAGCGAAACGACGAGATCAACGTCAACAGCGTCGAAGGTCAGCCGCTGTCGCTCGACGTATCGATGTCCTTCGAGCTCGACCCGCAAAAGGTGCCGATGCTCTACACGACCTTCCGCATGGATGTGCAGTCGATCGAGCACACCTACGTGAAGCAGTCGATCCGCCAGGCGCTGCAGGAGATCGTAGGCAATGAAGCGATCGCCGACATCATCGGCCCGAAGAAGGCCGAGGTCACTGTGCGCGTGCAGTCGCTCATCGCGCAGCGTCTGATTCAGTACGGCATCATCGTGAAACAGTTCACGATCAACGAGCTTCGCGCGCCGCCGGCCGTCATCGAGGCCATCAATCAAAAGAACGTCATGCAGCAGCAGTCGCTCACGGCCGAGAACGAGTTGCAGAAGAACAAGTTCCAGGCGCAGGGAGATTCGATCAAGGGCGCCGGCCGCGC
>JBDTXL010000284.1:0-4718 GCA_040006195.1 Gemmatimonadota bacterium
GCAAGCCGCGCGAGCGCGGCGACGTGACGAACATCATCCGGTCCGATCGCCATTATTCGAAGCCTCGCTCGAATTGGGCGTGGGCGAGAACGAATCGCTTTCGCCCGATCTCGGAATCATCGAAGTCGACTGTGAGCTTCGCATCGCGCGCGCTTCCCGAGAGCTCGGCGACCGTTCCCGACCCGAAGCGCGCATGTCGAATGCGCTCGCCCTTGAAGAAGCTGGGCGCATCCTGCGACACCTCCGCCTCATCGAGCCACGCGGCACGCTGCAACGGCTGCCCCGGGCGGCGGGCAGACGGTGTTTGCGAGAACGTCGGCACTGCGCGCGTGCTGCCTCGAAGCTTGAACGAGCCCCGCAGCGTGACCAGCTCCGGCGGAATCGGCTTGAGGAAGCTGGATGGGATGCTCTGCATCGTCTCGCCGTTTCGCCTGCGGCTCCGGGCGTGCGAGAGATAGAGCGTACGCATCGCACGCGTGATGCCGACGTAGAACAGTCGGCGCTCCTCCTCCATCATCTCCGGCTCGTCCTGCGCGCGACGCAGGGGAAAAAGACCATCTTCGAGCCCGGTGATGAAGACGGCCGGAAACTCGAGTCCCTTCGCGTTGTGCAGCGTCATCATGGACACCGAGTCGGCGCCCGCCTTCTGCTGCTCCTCGCTGTTGAGTGCTGCGCGCTGCAGAAAGTGCGCGAGTGGCGTGAGCCCGACCTCGCCGCCATCATCCGCGACCGTGTCCGCCGCAGCATCGATGAGCGACTGCACGTTGTCCAGCCGGTCGCGCGCCTCGGGTCCCTCGGCCTTCAAGTGATCGTCGAAACGGATCTCGGTGACGAGATTGCGCAGCAGCTCATCCACCGCCGTGTCGGCTGCGGAGAGCTGGTAGCGATGGATCAGCGCCGAAAAATCGGCGAGCGCCTGACGTGCCGCAGCGCGCAGCGACAGCAGCTTCGCCGGCTCGCCTGCGACGTCGAGCAAAGGACGGCCGGCCTCGCGCGCGATCGTCTGCAGCTGCTCGAGCGTAGTGTCGCCGAGTCCGCGGCGCGGAACGGCAACGGCGCGCAGAAATGCCTCGTTGTCCGCAGGATTTCCGATGAGCTTGAGGTAGCTCATCAGATCGCGAATCTCGCGGCGATCGTAGAAGCGCACCGCACCGATCAGTCGGTACGGAATCGCGCGCTTGCGGAACGACTCTTCGAATGAGCGGCTCTGCGAGTTGGTGCGATAGAGCACCGCTATATCCTTGTAGTCGAGCGCGCGCGTGCCGGCGCCGAGGACTACGATCTCGTCGGCGACGAACTCTGCCTCGTCACGCTCGTCGAGTGTCGCGACCTGAGTTACCGCGTCGCCCGAGGCAAGCGTTGCGCGCAGCGTCTTCCCGCGGCGACCGGTATTCTCGCTGATCACCGCGTTGGCGAGGTCCAGCACCTGCGGCGTGGAGCGGTAATTCTCCTCGAGGCGCACGACGGCGGCCGTTGGGAAGTCGCGCTCGAAGTCGAGGATGTTGCGAATGTCCGCGCCGCGCCAGCCGTAGATGCTTTGATCGTCGTCGCCGACGACAAGCACGTTGCCGTCGCTTCCCGCCATCAGCCTCACGAACTCGTACTGCGCGCGGTTCGTGTCCTGATACTCGTCGACGAGCAGGAAACGAAAGTGCGCCCGATACGCGGCGACGCGATCCGGATTCTTCTGCAGCACCCGCACGGGGAGCACGAGCAGATCATCGAAGTCTACCGCGTTCGACTCGCGCAGCGTGGGCTCGAGCTGATCGTAGACCAGCGACGCCGCCTTGCTCAGCGGATCCTGAGCGAGCTTCGCGTACTCTTCAGCCGTCACGAGCGCATTCTTCGCACCGGAGATCGCGCTGCGAAGCGCCTTGGGCGTCCACTCCTTCGGCGAGATGCGAAGGCGCTCCATGATGCGGCGCACCACGGCGAGCGAGTCATCCTCATCGTAGATCGTGAAGCCCGACGTTCGTCCCACGAGCTTCGCCTCGCGGCGCAGCATGCGCGCGCCGATCGCGTGGAAGGTGCCGACCCACATTCCCGCCGGCGCCTTGCCGATCAGCTTCGCTATCCGCTCCTTCATCTCGCCGGCGGCCTTGTTCGTGAAGGTCACCGCCAGAATCTCCTCCGCCCGAACCTCGTGATGCTCGATCAGCCGGGCGATGCGCGTGGTGAGCACACGCGTCTTTCCGGAGCCTGCGCCCGCCAGCACGAGGATCGGACCCTCGAAGTGGAGCACGGCGGCTCGCTGCGCGCTATTCAGCTTCGCGAGCGAATCTTCAATGACATCGATGATTGGGGGGCTGCTCATCCCTGAAGTATAATGTCGAAGGTCGCGCCTTTCTCCGACGGCGAGAGAATCAGTCGCCCACGATGATTTTCCTCGGCAATGCGCTTCGCGAGCGAGAGTCCGATCCCCCACCCCGATTCCTTCGTGGAGAATCCGGCTTCGAAGATGCGCGCGCGCATCTCGCGTGGAATGCCGGGGCCGTCGTCCGCTACGCGGAGCCGGACGCGATCGGGATCGAGGCGCTTGGTCGTGATGTACATCCGACCGCCGCGCCCCGCGAGCGCGTCGAGCCCGTTCTTCACGAGCACTTCGAGCGCCCACTCGAGCAACACCTCGTCGCCCTCGATCGTGAGCGGCTCGTTGCCACCAGAGGCCACGATCGTGACGCGATGGGCGAGCGTGGGCACGCGTGCCTGGAAGTAATTCCCCACGCGCACGACCAGCGCACCCAGATCGACGATGTCGCGGCGTGGCGGGCGGCCGATGCGCTCGAAGCGGTGCGACACGCGCTGCAGCCGCTCGAGGTCCGCCTCCATGTGCGCGATCGCCGACGACGATACGGAGCCCTCGCCCTCGCTCTGGTCGCGCAGCAGCTCGATCCATCCGCTGAGGCTCGACAGCGGCGTCGCGAGCTGGTGCGCCGATTCGCGCGCCATCCCCGCCCACACGCGCTCGCGATCCGCGCGGTTGCGCGTGCGCAGCGTGTACAGCCCAGCGAGAAAGACGAAGGCGAGCAGCGACGCGAGCACCACCGGGATGAAGCGGAGGCTCGTGATCAGCTGGCTGTCGCCGAAGTGCACCATCCCAATGTTTCGCTCGATCACGGGCGGGTTGAGGCGATCGAGGTACGGGATATAGTCGCGCACCTTCGGGTCGTTGATCTCGGCCGTGAACGGCAGGTTGGCGGCCGCGGTCGGCGCGCCCTTGCTGTCCGTCACGATCACCGGCACGCCGAGCGCATCGATGCTCCGCGCGAGATCGAGCAGCGCATCGTTCCCCGCGTCGGGGCGCGGATCCGCGAGCGCGCGAAACACGCGCGCGTACATCTGCCCCGAGCGCGCGGCATCGTGTCGAAGCTCGATCACGACGCGCCGCGAAAAAAGGATGTACGCCCCCAGCAGAATCGCGAGGAGCATCCCGAGCACGATGACCGGCGCGCGTCCGCGCATCGGCTAAGTGAGGAAGTCGCCGCCGAAATACGGGCGGAGCGCGTCCGGTATCGTGACTGTGCCATCCGGGTTCTGGTAGTGCTCGAGGATGGCGATGATCGTGCGCGGGAATGCGAGCGCCGAGCCGTTGAGCGTGTGCACGAAGCGAGGCTTCTCGCCGGCGGCGGGGCGATACCGAATGTTCGCGCGCCGCGCCTGGAAGTCGCCGAACGAGCTGCACGACGACACCTCGAGCCACTTCCCTACGCCGGGCGCCCAGAGCTCGAGATCGTACGTCTTCGCCGACGAGAAGCCGGTGTCGCCCGCCGCCAGGAGCAGCACGCGGTACGGAAGCTCGAGCAGCTGCAGCACGTGCTCGGCGTGCGAGGTGAGCTTCTCGAGCTCCGCCGACGAGCTCTCGGGCGTGGTGAAGCGTACGAGCTCGACCTTGTCGAACTGATGGACGCGGATCATACCGCGCGTGTCTTTCCCCGCCGCGCCTGCCTCACGCCGGAAGCACGGCGTGTATGCGGTGAGCGCGCGAGGCAGCGTGCTCGCCTCCAGGATTTCGCCGCGCAGCAGATTCGTCACTGGAACTTCGGCGGTCGGGATCAGAAAGAGATCGTCGTCGGTGCGATACGCATCGTCCTCGAATTTCGGCAGCTGCCCCGTTCCCGTCATCGTCTCGCGAGTGACGAGATACGGCACGCTCATCTCTTCGTACCCGTGCTCGCGCGTGTGCAGATCGAGCATGAACATCATCAGCGCGCGCACGAGCCGTGCGCCGCCACGCTGCAGCACTACGAATCCCGACCCCGAGATCTTCGACCCCGCAGCGAGATCGAGAATGCCGAGCTTCTCGCCGATCTCCCAGTGCGGCCGCACGCCCTCGCTCGCGCGCGGCTCCCCCCACGACCGTACGACGCTGTTCGACTCCTCGCCGCCATCGGGAACATCGGCGAGCGGAATGTTCGGGAGCTGCATGAGGATCTCGCCAAGCTCGCCCTCCACTCCGCCCAGCTCGAGCTCGAGCGCAGAGATCTCATCGCCGAGCGCGCGCGTCTCCGCGATTAGCGCATCGGCATTCTCTTTCGCCTTCTTCCGGCGCGCGACCTCCTGCGTGGCGGAGTTGCGCGTGGCCTTCCTGTCGTCGGCGCGCTGAATCAGCGAGCGCCGGTTTTTATCAAGCACCTCCGCTCGATCGATCTTCTCCGCGAGCGCATCGAGCTGGAGGCGCCGGCGCATCCCCGCGCGCAGCGACTCCAGATTGTCCCGAA
>JBDTXL010000285.1:0-6685 GCA_040006195.1 Gemmatimonadota bacterium
TTCCGCACGTGCCGCCGAATGGCTGATCATCGATTACGGCCACGCTCCAGCCCGCCGCTCGACACGCGTGCGCGGAAGCCGCACCTCCGGTGCCCGAACCGAGCACTACCAAGTCGAATTGTTCTGTCATATCTCTCTCAAGCGAGTTAACCGCCCGTACGCGGCAACGGAACCACGCACTCTTTTTGCCCTAGTTACTGTCGGCGAACGTCCCGTAGGCTCCATGTTAACGTCTGCTTCTGCCTCAAGGCTACCAATGGCTACATCGATGCTCACTGCCCAGTCCGAGTCCGATCGCTCCGATGGCTCGCGATCACAGCACCGCACCCAGACGCTGGCCGAGCGCTTCGACGCTGTTCGCGCGCAGACGGAACGGTTGTGCGAGCCGCTCGACACCGAGGATTTCGTCGTCAGCAGCATGGCCGACGTAAGTCCGACGAAGTGGCATCTCGCGCATACGAGCTGGTTCTACGAGACGTTCATCCTCGGTCCGCACGCACCCAAGTACGTGTCGCCGAACCCGCGCTACGCTTTCCTGTTCAACTCATACTACGTGCAGGCGGGCGAGCGCCATTGCAGAGCGATGCGCGGTCTCGTGACACGCCCGACCGTACGCGAAGTCTTCGAATATCGCGCGCACGTGAACGAAGCGGTCCGCGCGCTGCTCGCCGAGATCAACGACGATCCAAACCACCCTGCATACCCGCTGATCGTGCTGGGAATTCATCATGAGCAGCAGCATCAGGAGCTGCTCGTCACCGATATCAAGCACGTCTTCTGGATGAACCCGCTCCGCCCCGTGTATCGCGAGCGCGCCGAAGTTCCATCGCGCTCTCTCCCGGCCACTGCATGGAAGTCGTTCAGCGGCGGTGTGCACCGTATCGGCCATCAGGACGACGGCTTCTCGTTCGATAACGAACTCCCTGCGCATCGCGAATTCCTCGAGGACTTCAAGCTCGCGTCGCGCCTCGTGACGAACGCCGACTATCTCGAGTTCATCAACGATGGCGGCTACGAGCGCTCCGAGCTCTGGCTTTCACCCGGTCTCGCGATGGTGAATGATGGCGGCTGGAAAGCGCCGTTCTACTGGGAGCGCGTGGACGATGGCTGGACGGAGTTCACACTCGCCGGCACGCGCGCCCTGGAGCTCGATGCGCCAGTGTGTCACGTGAGCTATTACGAAGCGGATGCATTCGCACGGTGGGCGAAGCGTCGCCTGCCGACGGAGGCCGAGTGGGAGGTCGCCGCGCGAAGCATTCCGATCACGGGGAACTTCGTCGAAAGCGAGAATTTCCATCCGGCGCCGGCGAGTGCCGAGGCGATCGCATCGGGCGAGCTCACGCAACTCTATGGCGATGTGTGGCAGTGGACGCAGAGCGCGTACGTCGGCTATCCGGGCTTCAAGGCGGACACGGGCGCGATTGGTGAATACAATGGCAAGTGGATGGCCGATCAGTGGGTGCTGCGCGGCGCATCGTGCGCCACGCCGCGCTCGCACGCGCGGCTCACGTATAGAAACTTTTTCCCATCGGACGCACGGTGGCAGTTCATGGGGATTCGCCTTGCCGACCACGCGTGATGAGCGCTCGATGACGATGCCTTCGCGGCAGGGTGTGCCGCGCATCGTCTCGCCCTCGAATAAGCAGAGCGTCCGCGATGAAGTACTTCGCGGGCTGCACGCCGAGCCGAAGACGCTGCCGCCGAAGCTCTTTTACGATGCCGTCGGCGCCGAGCTGTTCGAAGAGATCTGCGATCTTCCCGAGTACTATCTCACGCGAGCCGAGCTCGAGATCCTTCGCGCGCGTGCGGGTGAAATCGCGCAGCTCGCAGGGCCGCAGGTCGCGCTGCTCGAGTACGGGAGCGGCGCCGGCGTGAAGATCCGGCTGCTGCTCGACGCGCTGGAGTCGCCGGCGGCGTACGTGCCGATCGACATCTCGCGCGAGCAGCTCGAGCGCGTGGCGACCGAACTCGCGGCCGAGTATCGCGATGTCGCGGTGCGGCCACTCAACGCGGACTACACGCGTCGCCACACCGTTCCCGACCTTCCCGTGCGCTCGCGCAGGGTCGCGTTCTTCCCGGGCTCGACAATCGGCAACTTCCACCCGATGGAGGCGGTCGCGTTCCTGAGTCGCGTGCGTCGTGTCGTCGGCAAGGATGGCGCGCTGATCCTCGGCGTCGACCGCCGCAAGGGCGCCGCGGTGCTCAACGCGGCCTACGACGACTCGGCCGGGGTAACGGCGAAGTTCAATCTGAACATGCTGAAGGTGCTCAACCACGAGGTGGGCGCCCGCTTCAACCTCGACAAGTTCCGGCATCGCGCGTTCTTCAATTCCAGCGCGAGCAGAGTCGAGATGCACCTCGTCAGCACGGAAGCGCAGACGGTGAAGGTGGCGGACGAGTTCATCGACTTCGAGAAGGGCGAATCGATCTGGACGGAGAGCTCGTACAAGTACGATCGCGCGCGCCTCAAGGAGCTGGTCGACACGGCGGGCTTTCGCATCAGGAAGCTGTGGACGAACGCGAAGCGGCAGTTCTGGGTCGTTTACCTGGAAGCGGTGTGACGCTGATGGGCCGGTGCGACCGCGCGCTCGACCAGCGCGAGCGCACCGTCGACCAGTAGGGCCAGCGCCGCGGCGGGGAGTGCACCGGACAGAATCATGTTCGTGTCTGCAAGCGCGAGCCCCGCGACGATCGGCTCGCCGAGCCCCCCGGCGCCGATGAAGGCGGCGAGCGTTGCCGCACCCACGGTAATTACCGCAGCGGTTCGAATCCCCGACATGATCACTGGCGCCGCGAGTGGAAGGCGCACCGAAAGGAGGCGCTGCCACGGCGTCATCCCGAGCGCTTCCGCGGCCTCGACGGCCGAGGGGTCGGCGTCGCGGACGCCGCTGTAGGCAGAGCGCACGATGGGATAGAGAGCGTAGATCCAGAGCGCCACGAGCGCCGGCTCGATCCCGATGCCGAAGAGAGGAATCATGAAGGCGAGGAGCGCGATGCTCGGAATCGTTTCGAGCACGCCGAGCGCGCCGACGATCGGCTCGGCGAGCCGACGCGTGCGCTCGAGCGCGAGCGCGAGCGGCAGCGCGACAACGATGGCGGCGCCGAGTGCGAGGGCGACGAGGAGGAGATGCTGGAGAACGAGATGCCAGATCGAGGCGCGTCGCTGCCAGAGATAGGATGACAGAGATCCCTTAGTACTAAGAGCTTTCGTGTTTTCGGCTGGGCCACCAGCGGCGCGTTCCGATGCTGCCGCGGTGATGCCGATGTCCCGCAGCGCATCAGCGGCGACGCGCTTCACATCTTCGCCGTCGACTTCGATGCGCCGGTTGAGCGCGCGCATGCGGCGTTCGTCGAGCATGCCACTCAGCGTCGTGAGCGCGGCCAGTGCGTCGGGGCGATCGTGCGCGAGGCGCGAGCCAACCAGCGCGGCGGCCTCGTACGGCGGGAAGAAGTGCTTGTCGTCGATGAGCGTCACGAGGTCGTACTTCGCGAGGAGGCCGTCGGTGGAGTAGCCATCGATGACGTCGACCGCGCCGCTCGCGAGCGCCTGGTACTTCACTGCTGGTGCGAGCGGGCGCACCGCTCGCGGACGAACGCCGTACGCGCGCGCGAGGCCGGCGAGTCCATCGGGGCGGCCGATGAAGTCCGCCGTGAATCCGGCGGTGAGGTGCGAGCTCTCGCGCGCGAGATCGCTCATCGTGCGGAGACGATACTCGGCGGCGGTGTTCGTTCGAACCGCGATCGCGTAGCTGTTCTGAAAGCCGAGCGGCGGCAGCCAGCGCATGCCATACCGCCGGGAGAACTCGCGTGCGACGTGTGCAAAGACGAGGCGCGCATCGCTCGCGAGCGAATCGGGGAGCGTGTCGTGCAGCACCGCGAGCAGGCC
This sequence comes from Gemmatimonadota bacterium, assembly GCA_040006195.1. Taxonomy (GTDB): domain Bacteria; phylum Gemmatimonadota; class Gemmatimonadetes; order Gemmatimonadales; family Gemmatimonadaceae; genus FEN-1250. The sequence continues at coordinate 3,887 of JBDTXL010000285.1, forward strand.
GGTGCCGGTGTATTCGGGGTAGACATCGATCGCACCGGAGCGGAGCGCTTCGATCGCGATCTGCGTCTGGCCCAGCCCGGGCTTCCGATCGACGGATATCCTGTGCGCCTCGAGCGTCTGGGCGAACATCTCGGCGAGAAGATACGACTCGCCGAACGGTTTCGAGGCGACGATCACCGGCGCAACGGGGGCTGGGGCCTGCGCGCGGGAAGTGAGTGGCGCGATCGCGAGCGCGAGCACGAGCACGAGCAACGCTCGCCTCATCCGAGCCCCCGAAGCGGCGCCGACGCCGCGAGCGCGCGCTCGAGCAGCGTCCCGACGTATTCGGTTGCCGGAGCGGTCGCGAGCGTATCGATCGTGCCGCGTTGCTCGATGCGGCCGTTGCGCATCACCACGAGCTCATCTGCGAGCCGCGCCGCCTCGGCTATGTCGTGCGTGACTATCAACATCGTGAACGAGAGTTCGCGTCGAAGCGCGTCGAATGCCGCCTGGAGATCGGAGCGGGTGATCGCGTCGAGCGCACCGAACGGCTCGTCCATGAGCACGACACCAGGCCGAGCGGCGAGCGCACGCGCGAGCGCGGCCCGCTGGCGCTGTCCGCCCGACAGCTCGTGCGGAAAGCGCGCGCCGAAGGTCGCGGCGGGAAGCCCTACGAGCGCGAGCGTTTCGGTCGCGACTGCGCTCGCGTCCGGAATGCCGAGCAGCGAGGGGACGAGCGCGACGTTCCGAAGGATGCGCCAGTGCGGCATGAGCCCGCCGTCCTGGGGCACGTAGCCGATCATCCGCCGCAGCGCGACGCTCTCCATCGCGCGCACGTTCTGTACGCCGACGGAGATCGTACCGCTCGATGGCTCGACCAGCCGGTTGAAGCAGCGCAGCAGCGTCGTCTTCCCCGATCCGCTCTCGCCAACGAGCGCGATGCTCTTCCCCGCCGCGACATCGAGACGCACCTCATCGAGCGCGACGACGTTCCCGTAGCGCTGGACAACATCCCGCGCGCACAGTGCGAGCGGCTCGCGGCGCGGCAGGGGCTCGGCGGATGTGTTCACTCACCTAAGCTGCCGAGGCGCCTGCCGCGTGGCAACGCGCGCCGTCCGTCTTCGTTATCATCAGCGGATGCTGCTCCAACCTCCTGCATCGCTGTGGACCATCGGCCACTCGACGCATCCCATCGCGGACTTTCTCCATATCCTCGAGGCGCACGGCATCGCGCGCATCGCCGACGTGCGCCGCTTCCCGGGATCGCGCGCGCATCCGCACTTCAACCCCGACGCGCTCGCTGGAGCGCTGCGCGAGCGTGGAATCGCGTACACCCCGATGCTCGCACTTGGCGGCCGCCGCAAGGCGCGATCCGATTCCCCGCACGTCGCCTGGCGCAGCGAGGCCTTCCGCGGCTATGCCGACTATATGGACATCCCCGAATTCGCGGTGGCGGCTGCGGAGCTGGCGACGCTCGCGCGCGCGGAACGCGTCGCGATCATGTGCGCGGAAGCCGTGTGGTGGCGATGCCACCGCTCGATGATCGCCGATTACTTCAAGGCGAGCGGCTGGACCGTCCTCCACATACTCGACGCCCGAGAGGCGAAGGAGCATCCCTACACTGCAGTAGCCAAGGTCGTCGACGGCACCCTGACGTACTGATTGCCGTTCTCCCCCCGGCGACGCATGCGTGATAGTTTGAATCCCGGGCAGTTCCCGCCCGCGCTCGCTCCTCTCTCGCGCACGCACGCGCATTCGCCCAGATGACCTTTCAGCGCAAGATGCTGTTCGGCTTCTCCCTCATGGTCCTCCCCGCGCTGCTCATCGGGGTCGAGGCGATACGCACGAACGTCCTCGAGCGCGACGCTCTCCAGATGCTCGGCCAGAACATGGCCCGCACGCGCACGTACTCCGAGCTCGAGACCGCGATGTTCAACCAGAGCGAGATCATCTGGCGCTATCTGAGCGGGCTCGATCCGCATGCGCGCGAGGAGTTCCGCGCGACGGGAGAAGTAATAAAGTTCTGGCAGCAGCGCTGGCGGTCGGAGCTCAGGCCGAACGAGTCGCAGCTCGCGAACAGCACCGAGGAGATTCAGCGCCGCATCGAAAGCGTCGCGGACAGCGTCTTCAAGCTGTATGACTCGGGGCAGCACGAGGCGTCGTACCGCATGGCGCAGCGCGATCTTCGCGACCAGCTCCTGCCGGCGCTCACGCAGCTCAATCGCGACATTTATCGCCAGGCACGAGAGTCGAGTGTGCGTGGTGCGTACGCGCGCCTCGAGGAGATCGTGACGCGCGAGCGCGACGCGCTCATCGCGATCCTGATCGTCGCCGTCGGCGCCGGGCTCCTCGCCTCCTGGCTCATCTCGCGCGGGCTCGCGCGCCCGATCAGCCAGCTGCGCGTGGCCATGGCGCGCGTCGGCGCAGGCGAGGTCGAGCTGCCGATTGATGTGAGCTCACCAGACGAGATCGGCGATCTCGCACGCTCGTTCGCCCAGATGACCGAGAGCCTCAAGCAGTCGCAGGCCGGTACTACCCGGCTCAACTCCGAGCTCCAGCGAAAGGTGTTGCAGCTCGAGTCGACGCAGGCGCAGCTCGTTCAGTCCGAGAAGCTCGCATCGATCGGCGAGATGGCGGCGGCCGTCGCGCACGGCATTCGGAATCCGCTCGCGAGTCTCCGCGCCGCGGCGCAGGTCGCGCTCCGTCACCCCGACTCGTCGTCGTCGCGCGAGCATCTGACCGTCATCATCGAGGAGGTCGACCGGCTCGATCGCCGCGTCAGCCATCTGCTCAGCTTCTCGAAGCCTGCGCCCTTCCATC
>JBDTXL010000286.1:0-6573 GCA_040006195.1 Gemmatimonadota bacterium
CTCTGCTGCACCTGCTTCCACTTCTCGACGAGCTTCTTGACGTCCTCGCGCAGCGAGCCGAGCTGCGTCAGCTCGAGCTCGACCTGCTTGAAGAGCGCGATGATCTCGGCTTTGATCTCGTCTCGCTCACCGGCGGCAGTCGCCGCTTCGAGACGCACCTCGATGGCGGCGTAGCGCGCGCGAAAGGTGGCGGCTTCCGTCTCAGCCATGCGACGCCGTCGTCGAGGTCAGCTCGATGAGCTCGGAGGAAGTCAGTACGCGCGACACGTCGAGAAAGATGATGAGCGAGCCTTCGCCGTACACGAGTCCGCGAAGATAATCGGCGTTCAACCCGCGGAAGAGGGGTGGAGGCGCCGCGATATCCTCGGCCGCGACGGACATCACCTCGTGCACGGAATCGACGGTGACGCCGAGCAGGTCGTCGCCGACGGCGAGTACGAGGATGCGATGCTCGGGACGCGGGGGCAAGCGCGGGAGCCCGAAGCGCGTGCGGAGATCGATCACGGGGACTACGTGCCCGTTGTGCTCGATCACGCCGTCGATCCACGTGGGAAGATTCGGAAGCGCGGCGGGAGCGCTGTAGCGAAGCACGCGCTCGACGGCGAGGATGTCGACGGCGAACTGATCGTCTGCGAGGCGGAAGGTGACGAGCTGCTGCGGCGCGGCAACGGCAGCGATGGTCATGCGCAGTCCGGAAGCGCGCGCGCGCCGACGCGCACGACCGCTCGCGCATCCAGCACCGCGACGAGACGGTTGCCGGAATGCACGACGCCGCGCACGAGTCCATCGCCGCGTACAGAGTCCACAGGTCGCTGCATCGTCGTCAGATCCGCCATGATCACGTCCTCGACTTCATCCACAACCAGTCCGACCTGCCGCTCGCCATCACGCACGATCACGAGCACTTCGTCGCCGTTGCCGCGCCCCTCGACCTCGAGGATGCGACTCGCTGCGAATACCGGAATCGCGGCGCCGCGGTCTGTGAGCATTCCAAGCAGCGAGGCGGGCGCGTCCGGGAGCGGCGCGAGCACAGGCAGCTCCATCGCCTGGACGGCCGCCGTGAGCTCCAGCGCGAAGAATTCGGCGCCCTGGCGCAGGAGGAGCAGCTCGGTGAGCATCGCGTTGGCGATCATCGGCCGCTCCCGCCCCCGTACATGGACAGGTCGCCGCCGGCTCCGGTCACATCGGCGCCCGCTCGCACAATGGTGCCGAGCATCGGGGCGATGGCGGCGAGCGGGAGCACCATCCCGGCCCCTCCGGCGAGCGCCGCCGCCTGCGGCATCCCGAAGATGATCGAGCTCTCACGATCCTGGGCGATCCCAGCGCCGCCCGCATCGCGGATCGCGCGCAGCCCCGCTGCGCCATCGCGCCCCATCCCCGTGAGCACGACGCCGATCGCCGCAGCGCCTGCGCAATCCGCCACCGAACGAAAGAGCGGATCGGCCGATGGGCGAACTCCCCACACCGGCGGCGTATCATCGAGCATGATGACGCGCGCGTGCCCGACTCCCTGGATGCGCATGTGGCGTCCGCCGGGCGCGATATAGACGTGTCCTGGCTCGATGCTCTCGTCGTGCGTCGCCTCGCTCACGGCGAGCGCGCTCAGCGAATCGAGCCGCTCCGCCAGCGTCTTCGTGAAGCCGGGTGGCATGTGCTGCACGACGAGCACCGACGCATCGAGCTGCGCAGCAAGCGCGGGGATGAGCTCCGCGAGCGCGCGCGGGCCGCCGGTCGACGCGGCGATCGCGATGACGAAGCGCGCCGAGGCGCCGGCGGCGTGCGGCGACGCGTGCGGCTGCGTCGACATGAGCGCGCCGTCGTGCACGCCGGCGAGATTGACCTGCGCGGCGGCGCGCAGCGCGACGAGTAGCTCGTCGCGGATGTTGGCGAGATCGAGGCTAATCGGCCCCGACGGCTTGCGCACGAACTCCACTGCGCCGTGCTCGAGCGCGCGCAGCGCGAGCTGATCGCCGGCGCCCGATGCCGCGGTGAGCATCACCACGGGGCGTGGCGACTCGCGCATGATCCGCTCGAGCGCGCCGAGGCCGTCGAGCTCGGGCATTTCGATATCGAGCGTGACGATGTCCGGGTTCAGCGCTTGAATCTTCTGCAGCGCGTCGAGCCCGTGGCGCGCGGTGCCGATGACGCGGAACTCAGCGGAGCCCTCGATGAGCTCCGTGACGAGCTTGCGCATGAACGCGCTGTCGTCGACGACGAGCACCGACGGCGCGCGGCTAGAGGACGACACAGCCCTTTCCCATCGATTTCACCTCGAAGCGCCCATCGGAGCCGTGCAGGTAGACGCTCCGCCCATGACCGCCGCCCACATCCTCGCCGGTGACGCGAATGCCGTGGCTCGCGAGCGCGATCCGCGTAGCGATGAGATTGCGCTCGCCGATCGCGGATCCACCCTGCGTGAGGAGCGACGTGAACATGCTCGCCCCCCCCGCGAGCTTGGCGACGATGTTCGCATCGCGCGCGCCTATCGCGCGCATGCGCTCGAGGAGGAGCGGTACCGCGGTCGCGGCGAATTTCGCGCGATTGTCGCGATCGCGCGCGAGCGCCTCGCTCGGCAGCAGAATGTGCGCCAGCCCGACCACGTGCGCGCGCGAATCGTACAGCGCGATCGCGATGCACGAGCCGAGTCCGAGCGTGGAGAGCGTGACGTCCCCCTGCCCGACTGCTGCGTCGGCGACTCGCACGCTGATCTCCTTCACAGGCGCCTGAACAGTCGCTCGCGGCTGTCCACGGGCGCGAACTTCGCGCGCGCGGGGCCGAAGAGCGTCTCGACGCGTCCGAGCACGAGAAAGCCATCCGGCAGGAGCGCCTCGGCGAAGCGCTCGAATAGCGCCTCCTGCGTGACGCGGTCGAAGTAGATGATGACGTTGCGGCAGATGATGAGATGCTGCGGCTCCGGAAAGGGCTCGCGCAGCAGATCGTGCCGACGGAACTGCACGCGTGCTCGGACATCAGCGCGAATGCGATACGGCGGCTGCGTCGAGAAGTAGAGCTGCCGGAGCTCGGCCGGCGTGTCCGAGAGCGTCGACTCCTGATACAGGGCTCGCTCCGCCGATGCGAGGCTCGCCCGATCGAGATCCGTCCCGAGCACCTCGACGCGATCGAAGCGCTTTCCCTGCGTCGTGGCGTAGCGGTGCATCAGCATCGCCATGGAGTACGGCTCCTCGCCGCTCGCGCAACCCGCGCTCCAGATGCGGAGCTGCGGCTCTACGCGCGCGTACAGCGCCGGGATCAGCTCACCGTCGATGGCCGCGAAGGTCTCGGGATTCCGGAAGAACTTCGTGACATTGATCGTGAGCGCATCGAGCAGCAGATCGTACTCCTGCGGATCGCGATCGAGCACCAAGCCGTAGTCGGCGAAGGTGTGGACGCTGCGAGCGCGCATCCGCACGGCGATCCGCCGCCGGACGCACTTCTCCTTGTAGCTCGCGCAGCCGAATCCGCGCTCGCGAGTGATTTTCTCCGTGAGCGTGGTGAAGCCGTCGTCCTCCAGCGGCACGTCCGTCATGATGCTGCTGTTCGTGCCAGCTCGAGGTTGGTGCGCAGTATCTCGTTGTCGGGATTGAGTGCGAGCGAGCGTTCCCAATACGCGAGCGCCTGCTCCTTCTGCTGCCATTTGAAGCGAATGTTGCCGAGCTTGAAGTAGACGTCGTAGCCGAGTGCAGGATTGATCTTGATCGCGCGCTGGTATTGATCGAGCGCCTCCTCGTAGCGGAGCGCGCGATAGAAATAGTCGCCGAGATTCTTGTGCAGCTGCGGAATCGAGCTGCCGTCGCCCATCGCCGCTTCGGCCGCCAGCGCCGCGGCGTTGTAGTCGCCCCGCCGCTCCTGCACGGCTGCGAGGGTGTTGCCGAGCACCGCTGCATTCGGGTGCGCCTTCACGCCATCGGTGATGAGCTCGAGCGCACGATCGAGATCGCCTGCGAGGCCCGCTGCAAGCGATGCATAGTGAAACCACGCGGGCGATGGGAGGCGCCTGCCGAGCAGCGCCCGCGCCGCGGCGAGCGATGCATTCGCTTCCTCGACTTCACCGCTGCGCAGGGCGAGCACACCGAACGACGTACGGATGCGCGGATCGTCGCCCCCCCCGCGCGCCAGTGCCTCGTTCAACATCTCGCGTGCCTCTTCGAGATTACCGAGCCGCTCGAGCGCGTAGGCGAGGTTGTGAAAGATCGAAGGGCGGGCGGTGGGCTGCGCGGCGGCCTCGCGCAGCGTGAGCACCGCCTCGGACCAGCGCCCCTCGCGCATCGAGACGAGGCTCAGAAAGAAGCGCGCCTGCACGTCCGCGTCGTGGAGCTCGACGACGCGACGAAACTCGCGCGTCGCCTCCTCGAACATCGCCGTGCGATAGAAGGCGACGCCGAGATTGCGATGCTCCTCGACCCGCGCCTCGCGCACGACGTCGTCCTGCGGACGCGACTTGCCGACGCGCGCGATGAATCCCGCCGTCGCGAGGCCGTAAAGCGCCTTCCCCACGTCGAAGTCGCCGATCCCCGATGCTTCGATGAGGGCGGTGACATCGCGGCGGCCATCGATCAGCGCAACGAGCGTGTGCTGCGCCGGCGTGAGCTGCGCGTCGCTCGCGGCAACGCGCGCGGCATCGAGCTCGAAGATGAGATCGAAGCTGGGAACCTTCTTCTCGATGAGGCTCCACTCATCGACCCGGCGTGCGCCTTCGAGCAGGAGCGACTCGGGGTTGATCGACACGAGGACGTCGTGATCGTCGGGGCGCATGTCCGCCTCGAAGCTGAACGTCCCCTGCATCCAGGTGAAGAGATAGTAAACGGCTTCCTCGATCTGCACGCGGATGTAGCGATGCAGCTCTTCTCGAGTGAGGATGTGCTGTTCGATCAGGATTTCGCCGAGTCGTTTGTTGCGCTGCTGCGTGGCCTGCGCATCGATCGCGGCGTCGAGCTCGCGCTGCGTGATGACGTTGTTCTTCACCAGCGTGTCGCCGAGCCGGTCGCGCCGGTTGACGATGGACGCGTAGGAGATGCGGCCGCGATCGAAGTAGATGTAGCCGAAGTTGTTGCGGTCGGTGACGGAGAGACAGCCGGTCTTCTGTCCCATCGCCAGCAGCTGCAGCACGTCCGGCAGGCTCGCCTCGCGCAGACTCCCCTTGATCGCCATCTATCGGAACTCCTCGATGGCGCGGCCCGTGACGTCGGGCCAGTCCCAGAGCACCTTCTCCTCATCCAGGAAGAACGGATCCGCATCGCGGCCATTCGACTGCTTGCTCGGCGCCGGCGCCGTGGCGCCACCCTCGAGCTCTTTCCGCGCGAAGGATGCGTTGAGCGGCACGCCCACCACATCCGCCGCCTTCATGAGACGATCGACGATTCCGCGCATCTCCGCCACGCTTGGGACTGAGCGCGAGGCGAGGAAGTCGATGAGCGGGCGGTCGAGCCGCTCACCGACGTCCGCGAGGTAGCGCGCATAGAGCTTCTCGCGCAACGCGTGGTCCGGCGCCTGGATCTCGACGACGAGCCCACCCTCGAAGCGCGAGCGCAGCCGCTCCTCGAGCCCCTCGATCATCTTTGGCGGATGCATGCTCGCGAAGACGATCTGCCGGCCGTTGTAGAACAGCGAATTGAAGATGTGGAAGAGCTCCTCCTGCGAGCGCTCCTTTCCAGCGCACTTGTCTACATCATCGAGGATGAGCGCGTCGACGACGCGATAGCGCGCGCGCCACTTCTCGATCTCCTCTGCTTGAAGCGCCTCGATCAGCTCGTCGATGAACTGCGACGCGTTCACGACGGCAACGGTGAAGGCACCGCCGCTCTGCGAAATCAGCTCGTTGCCGAGGGCGTTGAGCAGGTGCGTCTTGCCGACGCCCGGCGGGCCGTAGACGAAGAGCGGATTGTACTTCTTCCCCGGCTCGTCGATGATCGTGTCGACGGCATGCACGGCAAGCTGATTCGAGGCGCCGACCTCGAGCTCCGAGCGCGTAAGCGCGGGATCGGGACCGGGCGGCGGCTCCGCTCCTCCAACGAGGCGCGCGAGCACGAGCTCGGCCTCGCCCACGCGCTCCGGGTCCTTGAACAGCTCGCTCGCCGCGAGCCCCGTGTCGATCTTCTGCGCTTCGGCCTCGAGCTCACGCAGCCGCCGGATCGATGCCTCGTAGCGTGAGAGGAGCGTGTCGACATCGGGCTCCTCCGTCTCCTCGAGTGCACGCTCGAGCACGAGCGTGACGTAGCCGAGCTGATGCCAGTAGGTCATCGACTCGACGACGCGCACGCGCCAGCTGTCGATGTGCTGGGAGACGACCTCGCTCAAATCCGACAGGAAGCTCGCAAACTCCTGCCCCCGCGCCTGCGACGGCACGAGCAGAGGCGTGTCGGGCTTTTCTCCGAGCAACTCGCGCACGCTGCGCGCGGTGACGGGCGCCTCCTCGAGCGTCTGACACGCGATCAGGCGATTGAGCGCGCCCTGCAGCTCGCGGACGTTCGTGAAGTTGATCCGCGCGACCTCGTCGAGCACTCCCGCCTCGAAGACGACGTCGCGCTCCTCGCACTTGCTGCGAAGGATCGCGACGCGCGTCTCGTAGTCGGGCGT
>JBDTXL010000287.1:0-3703 GCA_040006195.1 Gemmatimonadota bacterium
GTTTTTCTCGAACTCCGAAATGGCTTCCTCGACAACCCGGCGACGCACGACGAAGGTCACGACACCGCGCACGCCTGCGCCGGTGGTCATCGAATGTGTCGAGCCGGAGCTCGACGCAGGCCGCTATCCCGTCAAGCGCATTGTCGGCGACTCCTTCGAGGTTCGCGCCGACATCCTCAAGGATGGCCACGACCTCCTCGCCGCTCGCATCAAGTACAGCGGTCCCGTGGACGGCGAATGGCATTTCGTACCGATGTTCTACGATCAGAACTCCGATCAGTGGGTCGGCAGCTTCCGCGTCGACCGGGCTGGACGGTGGACGTACACGGTCGAGTCGTGGACGGATCGCTTCGGCACCTGGCGAAGCGAGATTCAGAAAAAGATCGGCGCCGGGCATGACGTCTCCTCCGAGCTTCTCGAGGGCGCTGAGCTCATCGACGCCGCCGCTCGGCGCGCCCGCTTCGGCGACGCGCGTAACGAGCTGCGCGCTGCGGCGCTCATCATCCGCGATGGCCGCCTCTCCGGCGCCGAGCGCGTTGCCGCGGCGCTCGACGCGCAGCTTCACTCGCTGCTCGACGACAACTACTCGCCGCCCGATCTCACCTGCTATGCGCGCGAGCTCGAAGTGTGGGTCGATCGCGAGCGCGCCGCCTTCGCATCGTGGTACGAGCTCTTCCCTCGCTCGCAAACCACTGACGCCGATCGCCACGGCACCTTCCTCAGCACCGCCTTCGCGCTCCCGCGCATCGCGGAGCTGGGCTTCGATGTCGTCTACCTCCCTCCGATACACCCGGTGGGGATTTCTGCGCGCAAAGGGCCGAACAACTCCCTCGCCGCAGGGCCGGATGATCCGGGCAGCCCGTGGGCGATCGGGAACGATGCCGGCGGACACACGGCCGTCGAGCCGAAGCTCGGCACGATCGAGAATTTCGACACGCTCGTCGCTACGGCCGCCGAGCTCGGACTCGAGATCGCGCTCGACTACGCGCTGCAGTGCTCACCCGATCATCCGTGGCTCAAGCAGCACCCCGAATGGTTCTTCGTGCGCCCCGACGGCACGATCAAGTACGCCGAGAATCCGCCGAAGAAATACCAGGACATCTATCCGCTCAACTTCTGGTGCGACGATCGCGAGGGACTCTGGAACGCCTGCCGCGACATCCTCATGTTCTGGATCGATCACGGCGTCCACACCTTCCGCGTCGACAATCCACACACGAAGCCGTTCGCATTCTGGGAATGGGTGATCGACGAAGTCCACGCGAAATATCCGGACGTGGTGTTTCTCGCCGAAGCGTTCACGCGCCCGCGCACGATGAAGCTGCTGGCCAAGCTCGGCTTCTCGCAGTCGTACACGTACTTCACGTGGAAGAACAGCACCGCCGAGATGCACGACTGGTGGGCCGAGATGCACAACGCCGAGTCGCTCGAGTACATGCGTGGCAATCTCTTCACGAACACGCCGGACATCCTCCACGACTATCTGCAGCATTTCGGACGACCTGCCTTTCGCGTGCGGCTGCTCCTCGCCGCCACGATGTCGCCGCTCTATGGCATCTACAGCGGCTTCGAGCTCAGCGAGAATACGCCCGTGCGCCCTGGCAGCGAAGAGTATCTCAACTCGGAGAAATACCAGATCCGCGCGCGCGACTACAACGCGCCGGGAAATCTCGGCGCCGATATCAAGCTCCTCAACGCAATCCGTCGCGACAACCCGGCGCTTCAGCGCATGGACAATCTCGTCTTTCGCGAGTCGGAGAATCCGCAGATCGTCTTCTTCACGAAGACTGCGCCGGGATGGCGCAACGACCTCCTCATCATCGCGAACGTCGACCCGACGCGCGCACAGGAGACCGTCGTCACTGTTCCACTCGCGGAGCTCGGTCTCGATGCCGACATCCCGTATGTCGTGGAAGATCTGCTCACGGGTGCGCGCTACAGCTGGCGCGGTGCTCGCAACTACATTCGACTCGATCCGAATCTTCAGCCGGGTCACATCCTCCGGCTTCAGCGCTAGCCTGCACTCCCGTCTTCAACACCAGAGCGATGCCCGATAGATCGACGCCACCGATTTCCGCAAACGACCCGCTCTGGTACAAGGACGCGATCATTTACCAGACGCACGTCAAGGCATTCCGCGACAGCAACGGCGATGGCTTCGGTGATTTTCCGGGACTGATTCAGAAGCTCGACTACATCCAGTCGCTCAACGTCAACACGCTCTGGCTGCTGCCGTTCTACCCGTCGCCGCTGCGCGATGACGGCTACGACATTGCCGAGTACGAGTCGGTGCATCCGCAGTACGGCACCCTCGAAGACTTTCAGCGGCTGCTCGATGAGGCGCACGCGCGCAACATCCGCGTCATCACCGAGCTCGTCATCAATCACACCTCCGATCAGCACGCGTGGTTCCAGCGCGCACGCAGCTCGCCGCGCGGATCGCCCGAGCGCGACTGGTACGTGTGGTCCGACGATCCGACGAAGTACAAGGATGCGCGCATCATCTTCACGGACACCGAGGTCTCGAACTGGACCTGGGATCCGGTGGCCGAGCAGTTCTACTGGCATCGCTTCTTCAGTCATCAGCCCGATCTGAACTTCGACAACCCGGTCGTTCTCGACGCGGTGATCGACGTGATGCGCTTCTGGCTCAGGATGGGCGTCGACGGCATGCGCCTCGATGCCATTCCTTACCTCATCGAGCGCGACGGCACGAACTGCGAAAATCTTCCCGAAACGCACGTCGTCCTCAAGAAGATTCGCGCGGCGCTCGATGCGGAATTCGAGAACAAGCTGTTGCTTGCCGAGGCGAATCAGTGGCCGACGGATGTGATCCCGTACTTCGGCAACGGACAGGAGTGCCACATGGCATTCCACTTTCCGCTCATGCCGCGCATGTACATGGCGATCCGCAAGGAAGATCGAAGCCCGATCGTCGAGATCCTCGCGCAGACGCCGCCGATTCCCGATGAGTGCCAGTGGGCGATCTTCCTCCGCAACCACGATGAGCTCACGCTCGAGATGGTGACGGACGAAGAGCGCGACTACATGTATCGGGAGTACGCGAGCCAGGCGCGCATGCGCATCAACGTCGGCATTCGCCGCCGCCTCGCATCGCTTCTCGACAATGGCCGCCGCCAGATCGAGCTGATGAACGCGCTGCTCCTGACGATGCCGGGCACGCCGATCATCTACTACGGTGACGAAATCGGCATGGGCGACAACGTCTTCCTCGGCGATCGCAACGGTGTACGCACGCCGATGCAGTGGAACGGCGGATGGAATGCCGGCTTCTCGGATGCAGATCAGCAGGCGCTCTACTTCCCGCTGATCATGGATCCGCCGTACGGTTACCAGGGTGTGAACGTCGCGGCGCAGGAGCGCACGCAGACGTCGCTCCTCCGCTGGATGCGGCGCATCGTGAAGGTGCGCACGCAGCATCGCGCCTTCGGACGCGGCTCCTTCGAAATGCTCCTCCCCGAGAATCGCTCCGTGCTCGCGTACCTGCGCTCGTACGAAGGCGAGACGATTCTCTGCGTCAACAATCTCTCGCGCTTCGTGCAGCCAGCGCGCATCAATCTCCAGCGCTTCATCGGCAAGGTGCCCGTCGAGATGATCGGCAACATTCGCTTTCCGCCCATCGCCGAAAATCCGTATCTCTTCGCGCTCGGGCCGCACAACTTCTACTGGTTCAAGCTGACCT
>JBDTXL010000288.1:0-6250 GCA_040006195.1 Gemmatimonadota bacterium
CACGGTTGGGGACGTCCTGAGGGATCTCTCGGCCGCCTAGCGCGGCGTGGGATTAAGGGCAACAAGGCACTAGCTTTCGCACTAAGATGCCTTCGCGCCCCATCCCCGAGCTCCTCTCACCCGCCGGCTCGCTCGATGCCGCGCGGGCTGCCATCGCAAATGGCGCCGATGCAATCTATCTGGGCGCCGAGCGCTTCAACGCGCGCGACAATGGCGCGCAGCTCACCCTCGACGAGCTCGATCAGGCCTGCCGCCTCGCGCACTCGCGTGGCGCGCGAGTGTACCTCACGCTGAACACGCTCATCAAGCCGCTCGAGCTCGCGGATGCACTCGCGCTGCTCGGCGAGTGCATCGACCGCGGGATCGACGCGGTGATCGTGCAGGACCTCGGTCTCGTGCGCCTCATCCGGGAAGTATATCCGGAGCTCGAGATCCACGGCTCGACGCAGATGACGGTGCACGACGGAGCCGGCGCCGCCGTGCTCGAGAGTCTCGGCGTGCAGCGCGTCGTGCTCGCGCGCGAAAACACGCTCTCCGACATCCGCGCGATTCGCTCCGCCGTCCCCGGTCTTTCGCTCGAGTCGTTCGTCCACGGTGCGCTCTGCATCTCGTACTCCGGCCAATGCTACATGTCGGGGATGATCTCCGAGCGGAGCGCGAATCGGGGCTCGTGCGCGCAGTCGTGCCGCAAGGATTATACGCTCACGAATACGACCACCGGGGCGACGCTCGACACCGGCTTCCTCATCTCGGCGCGCGATCTTTCTGCGGAAATGCATCTCGAGGAGCTCGCCGAGGCGGGAATTCGCACGATAAAGGTGGAAGGGCGCAAGAAGAAGCCGGAGTACGTCGCCACCGTGACCAGGAGCTATCGAGCCTTTCTCGATCAGGTGGCGAATGGCGAGCGCGTGCAGCCGCTCCAGCACACCGGTGACCTCGTGCAGATCTTCAGTCGCGGCTTCACCGGCGGGATGTACGGCGGGCGCGCAGGACGCGAATACATCACGCGCGACCAACCCGACAACCGCGGTGTGGAGATTGGAGTGGTCACCGGGTGGGCTCGCGGCGGGCTGTTCGTCGAGCTCACCACCCCGCTCGAGATCGGCGATGGGATTGCGCTCGAGCCGCCCCGCGGTGAGGCGGGCGAGGTCACCGGCTTCACGATTCCGTCGGTGCGTACGCTCCCTGCTGCGAACGGCGCCATCCGCCAGGTCGTCGACGCGCGCATGCCGGTGCCGAATGGTTGGCGGGTCGTGCGCACCTCGCACGCGGCGCTGCTCGCCCGTGCGCGCGAGAGCTTCGCGGCGCTCGCCGCTCCAGCGCGCGGCCGCAAGACTCGCGTCGATGTGCGCGCTTTTGGCTCGGCCGGCTCTCCTCTCAAACTCCTGTTCACCGCCGACCGCGAGGTTGTGGAGGTTCGCACCGAGATTCGGCTCGCGCCGGCCAACAAGCGCGCCCTCGATCAGGCGCAATTGCGTGAACAGCTGGGCCGCACGGGCGAGACACCGTTCGTGCTCGGCGCCATCGATGACCAGGCGCTCGCGAGCGGGCTGTTCATCCCCGTGAGTGAGCTCAACGGCCTGCGCCAGCGCGCGATCGAGCAGCTGATGGTGCGCCGCGACTGGGCGCAACAGGCGGCGATCGCCGAGCGATCGGCGAGCATCGAGGCGGCGGTGTCGAGCGATGCGTCATTGGCTCGGTCGTACGCGCCCGTCGCGTTCGCCCCCGAGTCCGCGCGCCCATTCGTACTCGCCGCCGACGTCTGCCGTGTAGAGGATGGCTACGCGGCTGCCGACGCCGGCGCGACCGAGGTCGCGCTCGATCCCTTTCTCCGCCATCCACTGCCGCCGGTCGCTCGTGTGGCCAGGCTCGCGAGCGACCTGGCCGCACGCGGCATCGCGTTCCGTTTGCGAACACCCACGATCGTGCGCCCCGACGAGCGCCGCCTGCTCGACAAGTGGCTCGCCCTCGGCACCGCGATCCTCACTGGGCACCTTGGCCTGATGGCGGAGCTCGCGCGCGAGGGAAGGGATGTCGTCGGCGACTATGCGCTCAACGTGTTCAATCAGCACACCGCGAGCGAGTTGTTCGCGCTTGGCGCTTCGCGGCTCGTGCTCTCGGTGGAGCTCACCGGCGACGAGATCGCGAGCGTGACGGCGCCGCGAGATGGTGCGGGCTTCGACACGCTGATCTACGGACGCCCCGAGGGAATGACGATCGAGCATTGCGTGCTCTCCGCTGCCTTCGATCGGGAGCCCGCATCGTGCCGCGATCTCTGCGTGCGCGATCATCCGCTCGTGCAGATCACCGATCCCGCCGGCTACAGCTTCGCCGTCGCCACCGACTCGAACTGCCGCAACCGGCTCCTCCATTCGCGGCCGATCGAGGGATCCGAATTCCTGCCGCGGCTCTGGAGCACCGGGATCCGCGCCTACCGGATGCTCTTCAACGTTCCGGGCGATCCGGTGACTGACATCGTTGCGCGCTATCGCGAGGCGCTCGATGCGCTCGCGAGCGGCGCCACGCCCAACGTCGCGGCGATGCGCGAGCTTGTCGGAACGCAATTCACGCGCGGGCACTTCGCGCGCGCCGTTTGACGATTCGCAGCGCGGCTGATTGATGAGCGTTCTCGTGACGTCAGCTCGCACGCTTTGCCGATGACCGCCACCCACACCATCGACGACGCACGCGAGATTCTCCGTACGCACTTCGGCTACCCCGCCTTTCGCCCTGGACAGGAGCGCGCCGTCCAGGCGGTGCTCGAGGGACGCGACACGCTCGTAATCCTGCCGACAGGCGGAGGGAAGTCTCTTTGCTTCCAGGTGCCCGCGCTCATGCTTCCCGGCCTCACGGTCGTGATCTCACCGCTCATCTCCCTGATGAAGGATCAGGTGGATGCGCTCGCCGCGCGCAACCTTCCGGCGACGTTCGTCAACTCATCGCTGTCGGGGGCAGAGGTCTCGAGCAGGCTGGCGAGGGCCGAGCGGGGCGAGGTGAAGCTGCTCTACGTGGCGCCGGAGCGCTTCGACGTGGGCACGACCGCCGAGCGGTTGCGCGCGATCGGAGTATCGCTCCTCGCGGTGGACGAGGCGCACTGCATCAGCGAATGGGGGCACGACTTCCGGCCCAGCTATCTGCGCATCCGCTCGGTGCGCGAGCGGCTCGGCATGCCGCCGACGATCGCGCTCACCGCGACCGCCACCGGCGACGTCCGCACCGACATCATCAAGCAGCTGCAGCTCGACAGCCCCGAAACGATCGTCACGGGATTCGATCGAAAGAATCTCTCGTATTCGGTCGTGCGCACGCGCACCGAGGCGGACAAGGATGACGCGTTGATCGCGGCGCTCAAGGCGCAGCCCGGGCTCGCGGTGGTGTACGCGTCCACGCGCAAGGCGGTTGAGCGCATCACACAGGTGCTCGAGCGCGCGCGCATCCCGGCGGTCGGCTACCACGCGGGGCTCGACGATGAGCATCGCCGCGACGTGCAGGATGCCTTCATGCGCGACAACGTGCGCGCGATCGTCGCGACGAATGCGTTCGGGATGGGCATCGACAAGCCGAACGTGCGCCTCGTGATCCATCACGCGATGCCTGGAACACTCGAGGCGTACTATCAGGAGGCAGGGCGCGCGGGACGCGATGGGCTGCCGTCCGTCTGCGTTCTATTGCACGCCTTTTCCGATCGCTTCACGCACGAGTTCTTCATCAAGACCGCGCACCCGGACCGGACGATTGTAGAGCGGGTCTATAATGAGATCGTGCGCGCCGCTGACGAAAACGGCCTCGCGAGTCTCTCGACCGCGGACATTTCCTCGGCCACCAGGGGGCAGCTCAAGGAGCGAGAAGTGGAATCAGCGCTCCGCATCCTCGTGCAGTCGGGCTCCGTCGCCAACGAGCTGGCGAGCGCGACACAGCTCTTCGTTCGCCTGCTCGCGACACCGCTTCGAATCAAGGCGGAGCTGGGCGAGGGCTTCGAGGCGGAGCGCGATCTGCTGCGAGCGATCTGGCGCGTTGGCGGCGCATCCTGCTATGACGGCGTCACCGTCGAGCCGAACGGCTTCGCGCCCGGGCTCGGCGGCACTCAGGGGATCGCGTCGCTCCTCGACTCGCTGCAGAACCGGCAGTTCGTCGTCTGGGAGCGGAGTGGTGGTGGCCTTCGCATTCCCGATGTGCGTCGCCCATTCTCCGCGCTCCGTATCAGCTGGGAGCAGCTCGATCGGCGCCGCGCAGGGGACATGGGGAAGCTCGACGCGATGCAGAAGTACTCGTACACGACCGGCTGCCGTCGCGGCTTTCTTCTTCGCTACTTCGGCGATCCGGCGGCGAGCAACTCGTGCACCGGGTGCGACATTTGCCTTGGTACGCACGACTCCGAGGCGCCCGCGGCTCGCGCGACCCCGCGCAAGCGTCGCGGCGTTGCAGGAGGTTCATCTCGCGGATCAACGCGCTCGGGCGTTCGAGAGAGTGCCGTGGACGGTTCGGCGGAGATCGAGCCATCCGCAGCACAACCGGCGCTCATTGCGGCGCTCCGCGAGCTCCGCACCTCGCTCGCGCGTGCGGCGAAAGTGCCCGCGTACGTGATTTTCCCCGACCGTACGCTGGTCGAGATGGCTGTTCGACGTCCGGTGTCGCTCGATGCGTTGAGCGGCGTGCGCGGTGTCGGACCAACGAAGCTCGAGCGCTACGGCGAGAAGATTCTGGCCGTGATCCGCGAGTCTGACGACACGGAGGCAGCATGACGTCCTGCAATCTTCCCTACTTCGCGAAAGAGCACGAAGACTTCCGGGCCGAAGTTCGCGAGTTCGCGCGAGAGGTGGTTGCGCCGGTGGCGCGCCGCCACGATGCCGATGCGACCTTCCCGTGGAAGACCGTGAAGCAGATGGCCGACCTCGGCCTGCTCGGTATTCCCTGGCCCAAGTCACTCGGCGGATCGGGCCGCGACCTGATGTCGTTCATCATCGCGATCCACGAGCTCGCGAAGATCGACGCGTCGCACTCGATCACGATCTCCGCGCACACCACGCTTGGTACGTCGCCGATCATGAACTTCGGCACCGATGCGCAGCGCGAGCGCTACGTTCCACCGCTCGCAGCAGGGCGCGTGATCGGCGGCTTCGGGCTCACCGAGGAAAGCGCGGGAAGCGACGCCGGCGGCACACGCACGACCGCGGTGAAGAAGGGGAGCGGCTACCTCATCAATGGTTCGAAGCGCTTCATCACGCACGCGGGGATAGGTGAGATCTTCGTCGTCACCGCCGTCACGGACCCGACGAAGGGCGCCAAGGGAATCAGCTCTTTCATCCTGACGAAGGAATCGACCGATCTCGCGGCGGCTGCCGAGTTCGGAATCGGGCACGACACTTCGCTTGCGCCGATGTCCGGCTTCCGCGCGGGAAAGAAGGAGGACAAGCTCGGCTGGCGCGCGTCGGATACCCGCGAGCTGCTCTTTCAGGACGTCGAGGTGCCTGCCGAGAACCTACTCGGCGGCGAGGGGCTGGGCTTTACGAACTTCATGAAGACGCTCGACTCCGGACGCATCGGCATCGCGGCGCTGTCGCTGGGACTGGCCGAGGGTGCGTTCGAGCAGGCGAGGGAGTTCGCGAGCACGCGTCGTCAATTTGGTCAGGCGATCAGTGGCTTCCAAGGCGTGCAATTCCAGCTTTCGGACATGGCGACGGAGATCAGCGCCGGCTACCACCTGGTCTACCATGCGGCGTGGCTGTCGCAGAACAAGCAGCCGTTCGCGAAAGAGGCCGCAATGGCGAAGCTCTTCTGCTCGGAGCTGGCGATGCGCGCGACGACTGCCGCGGTTCAGATCCACGGCGCGCGCGGCTACACCACCGAGTACCCGGTGGAGCGCATGATGCGCGACGCAAAGATCTGCGAGATCGGCGAAGGGACGTCGGAGATCCAGCGCATAGTCATCGCGCGCCATCTGTTGGCGGGAGTGGCTGGGTAGTTCGAGTCAGACGCCCGCGCCGACACTAGCGATGTGTAATGCGTCAGTCCCCGTCAACCGCTACACCCTCCGCGACCCGGCACCACTGGAGGACTCGCGCCCCGCGGTGTAACTTTCTACTACAACGATGCTTCTGCGCTTGTGCTCGCCGTGCGACTCGCGGCTGCACTGGAGCCTGCAGTGTTGGCCGGACGAGCGGTAGTGCTCGCCGCGTCACGCTCACCGAAACACGATGCCAATGTCAGATCGCCCGCTCTTCCGATTTCTTCGCAGCGTCATGACGACGGT
>JBDTXL010000289.1:0-4896 GCA_040006195.1 Gemmatimonadota bacterium
CATGTTGGCGATGATCGTCGGGAACGCGGCGCGCAGCTTCGTGCTGTCCTCGTGCGTCGGCGCGCCGGTGCCTCCTCGCGCTTCCACGACCTCCTTCAGCTGCGCATCGACGAAGGATGTCGGCAGCACCATCTCGTCGCCGAATACCCATGCAGTGAAGCCGCCGTTTGCGCGAGCATCGGCCGCCGCCTTGGCGTTGGCGATCGAGTCCTGCTTGCCGGGGCCGTGGCTTGCCGGCTTCACGAGGTCGTTGAAGATGCGCGGCGAGCTGACGATCGCGGCCTGCTCGGGGTGCGCGAGCGGAACCTTGATCACTTCGATGCGGAAGAGAGAAGAGTTCGGATCCTTGCTCGGCGCGGCGGCAACGCACCCGGCAAGCTCGCTCGGCGAACGGACCTCTGACGAGCCGGAGATATAGACGTACACATTGTCCGGATCCTTCGGGTCGACGAGAACAGTGTGCGTATGCGAGCCGCGGCACGTCTGCACATTGCCCACGTTGCGCGGCTTCGTAATGTCGGTGATGTCGAAGATGCGAACGCCGCGAAGGCGATCCTTGCTCACAGTGTCCTTCACGCCCTCGGCGCCGCAGTCGACGCGGCCGGTGAGCCCTTCACCCGACACGAAAAGCAGATTCTTGTAGACCGAGACATCGCTCTGTGACGCAGGGCAGAAATACGCGGTCTTGAGCGACGGATGCGCGGGGTTCGAGATGTCCCAGATCTGATAGCCGGCGTAGCTCCCCTGGATCACGTACGGCCCCGTGAAGGCGAGGTCCGAGTTCGTGATGCCTGCGAACTTTTCGGATGGTAGCGTGTGCGAGACCATGCGGAGATTCCACGTCGCCTCCCCCGCATTCATCAGCCCGGCGCGCAGGCCGATGCGCGGATCGGGACTCGGCGCCCTCGCGGACATATCTCCCGCCGGCGAAGGAGACGGCTCCGACATCGACGTCGCATGCGAGCACGCTGCAGCCAGAATGGCGGTCGCCGCAATCGTAAGCGATGACCGGTAAATACGAGGGACGATTGCCATTGCAACTTCTCCATGGTGTCGATGTGTGGCGCGATGAAAGAGCTCAAAAACGAAACCGCCTCGCGCCTCCGCCATGATGAAATGGGGAACGAGCGAGGCAGCCGCAAGGACGCCCGGGATTTTCCGCGACGCCTTGCGCGAGACGTGCTATTGTGCTGCCGCCAGCGCCTTCACCGCGTTTGACAGCTTCTGCACCTTCGGCGCGTCGCTCGAGGCCGCCGCGTCGCCGTCGATCTGCGTCGCCAGCGCGTTGAGCGCTGTGCCTCGCTCGTTCCCCGCTGCCTTCTCTGCGCCGGCGAGCGACGTACGCACCGCGGCGAGCTTGTCGGCCGCGAGCCCGTGCGAGCGCTCGAGCTGATCGACGTAGCTGCGCGCGAGCGCGAAGCTCGGCGGCCAGACGATCTTCCGCTGTCCCTGCGTATTGAGATAGTCGAACTTGACCGACTTCGCCGCGTCGATCTCGTTCTGCGAGATGAACGCGCTCGGGGTCAGCTCCACGATATCGAGTCCGCGCGAAATCTCGGAGCTCACCATCACACCGTTGTACCAGTAGACCGACCACGATCCGCCGCTCGCCATTCGCGTGGAGTCGACCGGGCCGCGATCGAAGAACGCGATCTCCTTCGGATGCGCGATGTCGGTCCAGTCGAAGAGCGAGATGCCGCCCTGGTACCACGACTGAATCATCACGTCGCGCCCGGGAATCGGCACGAGCGAGCCATTGTGCGCAACGCAGTTCTCGTTCTTGGTCTGCGGTGCCGGCATCTTGTAGTAGCTCTGGAACTGCATCTTGCCGTCGACGATCGTGAAGAGCGCATCTGCGCCCCACTCCTTCTTGTCGGTGATGCGGCACTTCGGCTGGCCGCCGCCGCCCCATTCATCGCTGAAGAGAACCTTGGTACCATCGTTGTTGAAGGTCGCCGAATGCCAGTAGGAGAAGTTGGAGTCGGATGCGGCGGCGAGGCGCACCGGATGCGCGGGGTCGCGAATGTCGAGGAGTAGGCCGTAACCCTCGCACGCACCACCCGCCATTCCGATGGCAGGATAAACGGTGATGTCGTGGCACTGCGTCGGCCCCGCCTTCGGATCGCTGACCTGTGGCGGGCCAGCGCGCTTCGCGAGCACCTCCGGGAGCGCCGCGCGGAGCGCAGCGCTGTCGGCGGCGTTCGGCGTCATCGCACCGCGCGCCTTCGCCATGCTGTCGAGTAGGGGAGCCGTCATCCCCGCGGGAATGATGCTCTCGCGTCCACGCATCATACCGGTGAAGCCGCCCTTCGCCTTTGCGTCGGCAACGGCTTTCGCATCGGCATCGATGTCGAGCTGCGACTCACCGTGCCGAGCTGGCGCGACGAGATCGCTGAAGATGCGCGGCGAGCTCACGATCGCGGCCTGCTCGGGGTGCGCGAGCGGAACCTTGATCACCTCGATGCGGAAGAGCGCCGAGTTGGGATCCTTGTCGGGCATGTCGCTGACGCAGCCGGGGAGCTCGTTCGGCGAGCGGATGCGCGAGGAGCCCGAGATATAGATGTAGACGTTGTCGGGATCCTTCGGATCGACGAGCGCCGTGTGCGTGTGCGAGCCTCGGCACGTCTGTACGTTGCCGACGTTCTTCGGGTTGCTGATGTCGGTGATGTCGAAGATGCGAAGGCCCCGGAGACGGTCTTTGCTCACTGTGTCCTTCACACCTTCCGCGCCGCAGTCGACGCGCCCCGTCAGCCCTTCACCGGAAACGAAGAGGAGATTCTTGTAGACGGAGACATCGCTCTGCGAGGCAGGGCAGTAGTACGCCGTCTTGAGCGTCGGATGCGCGGGGTTCGAGATGTCCCAGATTTGATAGCCCGCGTAGCTCCCCTGAATGGCGTACGGTCCCGTGAAGGCGAGATCGGAGTTCGTGATCCCCGCGAACTTCGCGGAAGGCTGCGTGCGCGAGACGACGCGCAGATTCCACGTCGCTTCCTGCGCATCCATCAGACCGGCGCGCAGGCCCACACGCGGGTCGGGGTTGGGCGCCGTCGCGGACATGCTCGACTTCGGCGAGGCCGAGCTGCCGGCCATCGATGAAGTGTTGTGTGAGCAGGCAGCCGCGACGAGAACACCGGTGGCAATGAGGCTGCGAGCACGAAGAACAGATGCCATTTCCAAATCCTCCAGGGAACGTGATGTGGCTTTCGGTGACGCGCGGTGCGCGTGCCTACTGCGCGCCCTTGCCGGGCGAGTAGGAGTTCAGCATCCGCTCCATGCGCGCGATTTCCGTGGTCTGATCCACGTTCACGTCGGATGCGAATTTGAATATGAGCTCGTCCTGCACGGCGCCGTAGGTGCCGAAGAGATCCTTCACCATCGACACGGCGCCGCGATGGTGCTGGATCATGCTCGTGAGAAAGAGGCGATCGAAGTCCGGTCCCTTCGCGAGGTCGAGCTGGTGCATCTGCTCCTCGGTGAGCATCCCCGGCATCAGCATCACCCGCTCCTTCCCATTCATCACCATTTTCATCGGCGTCGCCCTCGCCTCCGGCACCGTCTGGTGGCGATCGGCGAGCCACGTTTGCATCGTCGCGATCTCATCTTGCTGCGCGTTGATGATCCGCTCGGCGAGTGTGCGCACGGATGGATTCGCACCATGCGTCGGCGCCCAGCTCGCCATCGCGATCGCCTGCGAGTGATGTCCGATCATTCCCTGCATGAAGTGCACGTCCGCGGCCGTGTACGGATTGCGAATGCTGTCCGCCTGCGCGCGCGCGACGGCCGCGGCTTCACCCTGCGCGCCTGGCGCAGTGGGAGATGGCGCGTCGCGACGCGCAGAAGGCTGGCCGCTACACGCCGCCAGCCCGACGGCGAAGGGGAGCAGAAGAATCGAGCGATTGACTGATAGCATAGTAGTTGGTCCGTCGTGGAGCATGCGGGCGGATGATGCCGATCTCAGCTAACGTGCGGGGCGCGTGCACCGTTGTCACCGAAGATTGCGGGGCGTGCGCGCGTTCGCACAGCGGGAAGTCAAGGGCGGCGATCCTGGGCACGTCCACCCCGTGACTCCTTGATTGCGGACGTGCGGCTCGCATGAGCCAGCTCCAAAATCAGGGTGTCTGGGTTAGGGTAACCCAATGGTACAAGAGGATTTCCACCGCCCCCCAGAGTCACTGGGCGAGAGTAAAATCTTATTCACACTTCGATCCTCTTTCTCTCGATTGCACGACATCGCCCCTTGGCGAGTCCGTGCGGGCGCCTAGAGAGATGCATCCTCGCGCTCCCTCGCGACCGAATTCACACCAAAGAAGAGATCTCGGAATCGCTTCGGCGTAGTTTCCGACCGTCGGTGGAACGCGCATCGTCGCGCAGGAAGTATCGCATCCGTCGTTCGGCCTTCTCGCCGGTGTAAACTTCGCGAAGCTGACTGGCAACGATATCAGCAACGTGAGCTCGCGCACGGGTTTCTTGGGCGGTCCACCCTTAAGGCGCACGCCTCGGGTCACTTCTACCTCGAGGTCGACGGCTTGGATTCGCAGGAAGGCGCCAAGGGCTTCTCGAAGATCATCAACAACAGCGACATCAAGAACCAAAACTTCGCCGTGCTGGCGGGCTTCGCGTTCTAGTCCGTAGCTCTGCTGTGTTTTGCATCTGCTCGCTCGCGAGAGCACGTCGGGATCAGTTACCTTCGTTCAATGCCTCGCCCCTTTCGTCCCTTCGCAATGCTCGGCGCAACTGCCGCGATCACGCTCGCGAGCGCCTGCGCGCACAACACGCTCCCGCTCTCCATTCCAATCCCCGTCGACGCCGGGCTCTCAATGCGCTTGGCGCCCGCCGCGCGTACGCTCGACTCCGCGATCGCCGCGGGCGCCGCGCCCGGTGCTGTGCTCGCGGTCT
>JBDTXL010000290.1:0-1982 GCA_040006195.1 Gemmatimonadota bacterium
GCGATATCCTGCCGAAGCTCACCGAGAACAGCATGGAGTTCCTGCGCACGCGTCAATGGCGCGGGAACGTGCGCGAACTGCAGAACGTCATCGAGCACGTGGCGGTGCTGGCCGAGCCGGGTCAGCCGATTCAGCCGCAGGACATTCCCGCGTACGAAGATGGAAACTCGGCGCCTGCGCGCACGTCGATGTCGGGCGCGATGATGGACGAGCCGTATCACGCGGCGAAAGATCGGCTGATCGCCGAGTTCGAGCGTGAGTATCTATCGCGGCTCTCGGCGCGGGCGGGTGGCAACATGTCGCGCGCCGCGCGCCTCGCGAATATCGATCGGACGACGCTCTATCGTCTCATGGAGAAGCACAACGTGCGGCGGGATGAGCTGAACGGAACTCGCGAGTGACTGCTGGCGCTCGTTGTGGGACAACAGCAAGAAGGGCCGAGCCTCACCGATGGATACGAACGAGCAGGCGGCGGTGCCGATGACGGAAATGGAGACGCATGCACCCGCGCTTCCTGGCGCGCTGGGCGAGGCCCTCGCGCACGCGACCGCGCGCGCGCTGCGAGAGCTGGCGACGGTGGCGCAGTCTGCGCACCACGATGCCGACTTGCGCGACAGCATCGCGTGGGTGTCCGACGCGGTACGCGCAGCGGCGATCGATGAGCATGCCGAGCCGCGCACGCACCCTCCGGCGCCGGCGCCGCTCGCGCTCGATGCGCTCCGCGCGTGTCTGCTCGCCGAGCTGCGCGACGCTGGCACCGATGTAGACGCTCGCGGCATACTCCGGATGTTCGGCGCCGTCGAGCGCGTGCATCAGATAATCGAGCACGACGATGCGCACCGCTTCAGCGCGCGACTTGCGGGGCCCGGTGGGCTCGAGTTACTGGTCGAAGTCGGGCACGACCTGCGCTCGCCGCTCGCATCGATCCTCTTTCTCGCGGAGACGCTGCGCAAAGGGCAGAGTGGCGATGTGAACACTGTGCAGGAGCGGCAGCTGGGCCTCGTCTACAGCGCCGCGTTCGGGCTGAGCGCCGTTGCGAGCGACGTCATCGCCTTCGCGCGTGGCGGCAATCGACTCATCGATCCGAAGGCCGAGGCGTTCTCGGTACTCGCGATCCTTCGCGCGGTGCACGACATCGTGTTGCCGATGGCGGAGGAGAAAGGGCTCGCTGTGCTGCTGTTGCCGCCCGACGCCGATTTCCGCGTGGGACATCCGGGCGCGCTCAATCGCGTGCTGCTCAATCTCACGACGAACGCGCTCAAGTTCACGTCGAGCGGGCATGTCGAGATCTCGGTCACCGCGCCATCGCGCTCCCGGCTGGCGTTCTCGGTGCGCGATACGGGGCGCGGAATTCCGGCGCAGGTGATGAATTCACTCTTCGATCCATTTCGGAGACGCGACCCCGGCGATCACGTTTTCTCGAGCGCGGGGCTCGGGCTCTCGATCTGCCGCAAGCTGGTCGCGGCAATGGGCGGCACGCTCGGCGTCGAGACGAGTGAGGTGAATGGAACGCGGTTCTTCTTCGAGCTCGAGCTGCCGGTCGTCACGCGGCTCTGAGCCGCGCGACGTGTTCTAGACCGCCGCCGCCCCGCTGCGGCCCGTCTGCACCCCGAACGACTCCGCCATCGCGTACGCCTCTTCGGCGGTGAGCACCTCGCGCTCGATCAGCGCGATCGAAAGCGCCTCCACCGCATCGCGATGCTGGCGCACGATCGCCTCGGCGCGCGCAGCCTGCGCGGCGAGGAGTGCGCGCATCGCGGTGTCGATCTCGCCCTGGAGCTGGCCGCTCACCGAGCCGCCCTGCGCGTTCGGATCGGCGCTCACGAGGCCGATCGTGTCGCTCATCCCGAACTCGGCGACCATGCGACGCGCGATACCCGTGGCTTGAACGAGATCGCTGCCGGCGCCGGTGGTGACGGCGTCGGGGCCGAGGAAGACGAGCTCCGCGGCGCGGCCGCCGAGCGCCTTCGCGATGATCCCTT
>JBDTXL010000291.1:0-3045 GCA_040006195.1 Gemmatimonadota bacterium
CACCCAGAGCCACGTCGTCGGCTGCTCGTGCGCGTACTGGTACGGCCACATATCCAAAGGTCGAAGTCGCTTCACATTCCACGCGTGGAAGATCTCGTGCGCGTACACGGAGGTGAGCACCGGGCTTCCGATCGCGAACACGCTCGTGAGATCGACGTGCGAATTCTGATGCTCGAGTCCGACGATCGCGGCGAATGCCGAGTCGGCGATCTGCATTACCGTGTATGTCTTCCACGGCGTCTCGCCGAATACCGCCGACTCGACGCCGATGATCTTCGCGAGATCGCCGAGCGTTGCCGATCGCCGCGGCGCGCTTTCGACCGTGGCGGGATAGCTCGCGAAGCGCACCCACCCGTCGCCCGCGCGCGTGCTGTCGAAATCGAAGCGGCCGGCGACGATCGGCATGTCGACCAGATCGTGATAGTTGGGCGCGGTAAAGCTGTTGCGCCCGGTGGCAGTCATCCCCGTCGCAATGCGCCATCCCGGTGGAACGCTGAGGTCGACGATGCTCGGAAAGTCGAGCGGGCGTCCCGATGCATACGGAAACAGGTTCGCGCCGTTGAGGAGCGCAAAGTCCGGCTGGCTCCATGAGTTCGAGTTGTCGAGCGAATCGTTTCGGTACTCGAACGAGATCGAGATCGCTCCCGCACCAGCGGGACGAACGCGCCACGTCTGGTAGTCGGCCTTGTCCCACGCGAGCGGCTTGCCGCCGCTGGTCGCCGTAAATGCCGAGACGTATTTCGCCCAGTAGCTGAGCTCATAGGCCCCCGGCGTCCACGCCGGCAGCGATAACAGCACTGGTTCGGCCGACGCCACCGTGAACGTCATCGCAACGCGAATTCGCCTCAGCGCCGCATCCGCGCTGTCGATCGCGATTCGGTATCCGACGGCCGAGATGGGCGCCGAAGTGGCCGGATCGGTCTGGGCAGGCGAGGAAGTTGCGGCGCACGCGAACGACACCATTAAAAGCAGAGCTCGTTTCATCCGTACCCGCAATAAAATGCCAGCTTCCGGTGCGGGCAACCTAACTCCAGCCCGTCGTTTTTTCATGCGATGTGGGCTCATGATTTGCATTGAAGCAGTTATTGATCGAACTCGATATTTCACAACGAGATACGCGATTTTAACCGAGCCATTGGCCACTCTGTGCACTTCCTATCCCGCCTTCCATTCCCCGTACTCGGGCTCGACGAGAACGGAACGATCCGCGAAAGCAACGGAGCGCTCGAGCGCGAGCTCGGGCTCGGCGGCTCGCTCGAGCATCAACATCTCGCCGAGTGTCTCGACGAGGCATCCAAGCCGGCCATTGACGTAATACTCGGTGATACCGCGCCCGAGAGTTCCGTGGTCCAGCTCGCGTTCGCCGAGGCGAGCGACAAGACACGCACATTCTATGTCATTGTCGATGAAAGTACGCGGTGGCTCGTCGGCCAGCCCATCGAGTTCGACCAGCAGCGCGACGCAGCCTCCCGCGCGCACGAGCGCGCCGAGGCGCAGACGGATGAGTATGCGCGGGTGAGTCAGGAGCTGCTGACGGCCAACGAGCAACTCGCGCATCGCGCGCGCGCGCTCGTGGAGGCGAGTCAGGCGAAAGCTCGCTTCCTCGCGACCATGTCGCACGAGCTCCGCACCCCGCTCAACGCGGTGCTCGGCTACGCGGGGCTTCTCCGTGATGGCGTGTACGGCAGTGTCAGCGAGCAGCAGGAGCGCGCGGTGCAGGCGATCGTGCGTCGCGCGAAGGACCTGCAGCTGCTCATCGACGACGTGC
Organism: Gemmatimonadota bacterium; assembly: GCA_040006195.1. Classification (GTDB taxonomy): domain Bacteria; phylum Gemmatimonadota; class Gemmatimonadetes; order Gemmatimonadales; family Gemmatimonadaceae; genus FEN-1250. The sequence goes on from JBDTXL010000291.1 coordinate 1,769, forward strand.
TCGACCTCGCGAAGATCGAATCCGGGCGGGCAGAGCTGCGCGTCGACGAATTCGATCCGAGCGCGGTACTCGAGGAAGTGAAGGATGCGATCGCCTCGTTCGCACGCGACAAGAATCTGCGCGTTTCGGTGCGCACGCGCATCAAGCGTCGCGTGCGTCTCGATCGTGCGAAGTACAAGCAGGTGCTTTTGAATCTGGCGTCGAATGCCGTGAAGTTCACACCGGAGGGCGGCGAGGTCGAGCTCTCGGTGGAGGAGGGCGATGATGACAGCGTCATGACCTACGTGCGCGATTCCGGAATCGGCATCGCGCCGGAATTTCTCAGCGTGATCTTCGACGACTTCCAGCAGGTGGAGTCGGGGACGACGCGCCGCTACCAGGGAATCGGGCTCGGCCTCGCGATCGTCAAGCGCACCGTCGAGCTGCTCGGCGGGAGCGTGGTGGTGAAGAGCGAGATGGGACGCGGAACGACCTTCTGCATCCGCTTTCCTATTCGTCCTGTGGGCGAGGCGCTCGTCGGCGACGCCGGGGCGATTCCAGACGATGCGGCGCTCTCGAACGATCCGATCATCGTCGCGATCGATGACGATCCCGAGGTGATCTCACTCCTTCGAGACTCGCTCGCCCCTGCGCACTTTCGAGTGGTTGGAGCGCTCAACGGCGATCGCGGAATGGAGCTCGCCCGCATCCTCAAGCCATTCGCGATCACGCTCGACATCATGATGCCCGAGAAGGACGGCTGGCAGGTACTCCGCGAGATCAAGGCGGACCCGGAGCTCTGCCGAACCCCCGTGATCGTCATGTCGATCGTTTCCGAGCGGTCGCTCGGCTTCTCGCTCGGCGTTACCGACTATCTGGTGAAGCCCGTGGACCGGCGCGTCCTCATCGACGTGCTCGAGCGGTTGCGGGAGCGGAAAACGATGCAGAGCGCGCTCGTCGTGGACGAGGACTACGACGCGCGTACGCTTCTCTCCGACCTCCTCCGCTCTCTTGGCGTGCGCGTGCGTTCGTGCGACAACGGCGCGGCGTGCATCGACGCGCTGCAGAAGGAGCCGGCCGATCTGCTCTTTCTGGATGTCGAGATGCCGGAGAGCGAGGTCAGTCGGATCATGGACTTCGTCTCCGGCGACAATCGCTTCGAGAACACGCGCACGGTGGTGATCACGCGCAACGATGTTTCGGCGGACCAGCAGGAGTGGATGCGCAGAGCTGCGGCAGAGGTGGTGTACGAGGGGCACGAGAACTCCGAGTCGCTGCTCAACGATCTTCGCGGCGCA
>JBDTXL010000292.1:0-2789 GCA_040006195.1 Gemmatimonadota bacterium
TCAGCGACTCCGTGAAGCCGTTGACCGCGTGCTTCGTTGCCGCGTAGCAGCTTCCACCCACGAAGCTGTTGCGCCCCGCGAGCGATCCGATCGTCACGACGAAGCCGCGCGTGCGCTCGACCATGCCGCGGATCAGCGCATGGGTGACGTAATAGAGTGAGTTGAAATTGACGTCGACCATCCGGTGCCATTCCGCGCTCGTGAGCTCGAGAAAGGGCTTCATTGTCGCGACGCCGGCGTTGTTGATCAGGACATCCACCTCGAGCCCGGTGAGCGCCGCTCTTACGGCCTTTTCGTCCGCGATGTCGAGCTCGATCGTCGAGCACACGCCGCCGCCGATCTCGATCTCGCTCTTGAGCGACGCGAGCTCGCTCGCCGATCTCGCGACCGCAATGATGTCGTACGCGGCCGAGAGCCGGAGCGCGGTGGCGCGTCCGATCCCGCGCGAGGCGCCGGTGACGAGCGCAGTTTGCTTTGGCATTCTAGGTACTCCGGAGACGCAGGTTTCTCACGCCGACACGAGCATCGATTCCGTCGCGCGCACGAGCGGTGCGAAAGAGAGCGGGCGCGAAGCCACGCGTTCCGCGAGCTCGTGGGCCAACTCCCGCTGCCCTTCGGCGAACAACGTGTTGAGGATGTACGGCCCTGCGCGCGGATTTCGGAACCAGTCCTCATCGAATCTCTCGACGAGCGCCTCGCCGATCACCGCCTGCAACTGCCACGCGCGCAGATATCTCGCCGCGTAGTAGCGCGGGTCCACATCGACGAAGGCATCGGCGGAGTCGTAGCGGAACGAGGTCGCAGTCGAGAGCGTCTCGACATACACGTCGGGAAGACTCTCCCACGAGTGCTCGCCGCCGTACAGCTGGTGCTCGTAAATCAGCTTCGCCGCGTAACGACGCAGAAACTGCAGCTCCTCGAAGCCCGCCGCGCGCATGAATCCCGGGATGCGCGGCGCACCGAGCTCGGTATAGCGCGCGAGCCACCCCGGAAGATGCAGCATGTGATCGAAGAGCATCGCATACGACTCGGTGATCGAGTTGTCGCCGAGCCAGCGATATTCGAACGGGTAGTCTGCGCGCGTGTTCGCGAAGTGGAGCGCGTGCCCGAGCTCGTGCAGAAAGGTGCGATAGTCGGACTGTCCACCGTGCGGACGGAGGACGAGATACACCTCCTGCGGCACTCGCACCGGCGCGCAGAATGCGCGCGAGCTCTTCCCCTCGCGCTCGCTGGTGTCGAAGATGACGCGTCCTTTCGCAGTCGCGTCGGCGCCCATGTCGGCGACCTGGCGGCGCACCTCCTCTTCCATCGGCTTGCTTGGGAAGTACGGATCGAAGGCCGGCGCGCGCATGAGCGCGAGCGCGTCCGCACGCGTCGCTTCGCGCGGATCGATGTCGAGGTCGCGCCGCACGACCTCGGCAAACACATCGTCCCACATCGCCTGCGTGTCGCGGAGAAACGCCTTGCACTCATCGACCAGCGACGGGAGGTTCACGCCGCTCAGCGCGGTGAAGGTGTCGTTGTAGCTCCCCGCGATGTCGAGGCCCTCGACTATATCCTTCTCGCGCTGGAAGCGCTCCCGGCGCAACGGCGCGAGCTCCTTCGCGACGAGCGTGGCGCGCGCCTTCTCGAGGCGGAGGCGCTCGTCGCGATCGCCGGCGTTCGCGATCTCGATGGCGATCTGCTGGTACTGGATGCCGCGGCCGTCGTCCACACGCGCGATCGCTGACGATTCCCAGGCGATCTCGCGCTCGTCGAGCTCGGCGAGCTCGCGCGAGACCCTCGCATCGGCCTGCCACTCGAGGAGGATTCGAGCCGAGCGATGCTCCTCGCTATCGGCGGGCGAGTCGCGGAAGAGCTCGCGGACCATATCCAGCGCCTCATCGCTCAGGACATTCGCGAAGCGCGCGTAGATTGCCTGCAGCTCAGCCGTCTTCTTCTGCCCCGATCCCGACAGGTACAGCTCGCGCGAGATCGCCTGATGAAACTCATCCCCCTCGCGGCGCAGCGTCTCGAGCGAGAGCGTCATTTGGACAGACGCTCCGCGAGCACGGCACGCAGCTGGTCCGCCGCGACGCGATCCTGCTGCAGCGTGTCGCGATCGCGAATCGTCACCGTGCCTTCCGTGATCGATTCCCCATCGACAGTGATCCCGAACGGCGTTCCGATCTCGTCCTGTCGGCGGTAGCGACGCCCGATCGCCCCCGACTCGTCGTAAAAGACGGGATAGAGCGGCCGCAGATCTTCCGCAATGCGATGTGCCATCTCCGGCATTTCATCCTTCTTCACGAGCGGGAAGATTCCCGCCTTCACCGGCGCGAGCGATGGCTGCAGCTTGAGCACCGTGCGTCCCTCGTCCTCGCCCTCGACAACTTCCTCGTGGTACGCGTTCACGAGTACGGCGAGCGTCGTGCGGTCCGCACCCACCGACGTTTCGACGACGTACGGCGTGTAGCGCCGGTTGTTCGGCTGGTCGAAGTATTCGAGCTTCTTCCCGGAGAACTGCTGGTGCTGCGTGAGATCGAAATCTCCGCGATTGTGCACGCCCTCGATCTCCTGAAAGCCGAGCGTTCCACCGAAGTCGAATTGCACATCGAAGGCGGCGCGCGCGTAGTGCGCGAGCTCCTCCGTGGTGTGCTGGTGGTACTTGAGCCGCGCATGGTCGAGGCCGAGCGACTGGTGCCACTCGAGTCGCTTCGCCTTCCAGTACTCGAACCACTCCATGTCGCTGCCTGGCTCGACGAAGAACTGCATCTCCATCTGCTCGAACTCGCGCGTGCGGAAGATGA
>JBDTXL010000293.1:0-1622 GCA_040006195.1 Gemmatimonadota bacterium
ACCGGGTGACGGCCGAGGGGCACATCGTGGACGGACGATGCATGCTGTGCCGCACCGGGAATGCGCACGCCTGCCCGTACACGAAGGTGATCGGCGTCGATCGCGACGGCTGCTTCGCGGAGTACATCTCCATGCCGGCGACGAACGTCTGGCATCTCGACGACAACATCTCCTACGACGTGGGCGGCATTCACGATCCGATGGGCAATGCCTTTCACACCGCGCTCACCGCGGAGATTCCCGGCGCGACGGTGCTGATCACCGGCTGCGGCCCGATCGGGATCTTCGCGGCCGGGATCTGCAGGGCGGCGGGCGCGTCGCGCGTGATCTGCTCCGATGTGAACGACACGCGTCTCGAGCTCGCGCGACAGATGGGGGCGACGGACGTCGTGCATCCGGATGAGGTCGAAGCGCTGGTGAAGCGCGTGACGGATTTCGGCGTCGATGTGGTGCTCGAGATGTCCGGCGTGCCGAGCGCGATTCATCAGGCGTTCAAGCTCGTGCGCCCCGCGGGGCGGGTGCAGATGCTCGGCGTTCCCGCGAAGCCGATGACGTTCGATTTCGCGACGGAGCTCGTGTTCAAGGGTGTCACGGTCTATGGAGTGACGGGGCGCCGGATGTACGACACCTGGCATCAGATGACGCGCTTCCTGCGCTCCGGCGCATTCGATCCGACTCCGGTCATCACACATCGCTTCCCGCTCGAGCAAGCCGACGACGCGATCGCCGCGATCAAGTCGGGCGCCGCCGGGAAAGTCATCTTCGACATCGCGTGATCCGATGAACGACAAGTTTTCGGCCGGGCTTCAGGCGCAGCTCGACGAGCTGAAGCGCGACAAGGTGTACAAGACACTCAACTACCTCGATTCGCCGCAGGCGACGCACGTGACGATGGAGGGGCGCGGCGAGGTGCTCATTCTCTCGTCGAACAACTACCTCGGCCTGTGCGCGGAGCCGAGCGTGGTCGAGGCGGGGCGAAAGGGGCTCGACAAGTTCGGCGCGGGAACCGGGAGCGTGCGCTTCATTTGCGGGACGTTCACCGTTCATCGTGAGCTCGAGGCCGCGCTCGCGCGCTTCAGCGGCACGGAGTCATCGCTGTCGTACGTGTCGGCGTGGAATGCAAACGAGGGGTTCACGGCGACGGTCGTGCAGGAGGGCGACTTCGTGATCTCGGACGCGTTGAATCACGCGTCGATCATCGACTCGATCCGGCTCGCCAAAGCGATCACGAAGTGCACAACGGCCGTGTACAAGCACTCGGACATGGACGATCTGCGCGCGAAGCTCGAGGGTGCGAAGGGCGCGCGGCGACGGATCATCTGGACGGACGGGATCTTCTCGATGGAAGGGGATATAGCGAAGCTGCCGGAGATTCTGGAGCTCGCGCATACCCTCGATGCGATCGTGGTCGTGGACGACTCGCACGCGACGGGTGTGCTCGGAAAGACGGGACGCGGGACGGCCGAGCACTATGGTGTGCTCGGCGACGTCGATGTGATCACGTCGACGCTCGGGAAGGCGCTCGGCGGCGCGGCGGGTGGCTTCACCGCGGGCCCCGCATCGCTCAGCGACTACCTGACGCAGCGCTCGCGTCCGCAGCTCTTCTCGAATGCGCTGCCGCC
>JBDTXL010000294.1:0-3006 GCA_040006195.1 Gemmatimonadota bacterium
ACGGCAGCTTCTGCGTGAGGATGCCGTCGACGACGAGCGCCATGATCTGCGCCTTTGGCGAGTCGAGCTTCTCCACGGTGCGTCCGCTGACGTCCTTCGGATACCGTCCGGCGATACCCGGATCGACGAGATAGTGAATCGTGTGCTGTGCGTCGACGAGATATTTGCCGGCTGGCGCGCCGCCCTGCGTCTCGTAGAGATGCCCGACCTGATACTGCACTCCCGCGACCGTCTCTGTTGCACCCTGGTCGATCACCGAGACCGTCACGCCGGGATAGCTCTTCTCGACGATCGTCCGATGCGCCTGGTTGAGCAGCGCGATCATTCCGCCGATGAGCAGTGCCGACGTCGTGACGCCGAAGAGAAGTCCGATCTGCTGACGCGCAGGTGTTGCGCCGACGATGTAGCCGGTCTTCAGATCCTGCGACGTCGCGCCCGCGACCGCTGCGGCGACGCACACCACGCCGCCGATCGTGAGCGCCAGCACGCGATGCTCGACGCCGGTCCAGCCGATTGCGAGAAAGATCAGCGCGGTGAGCAACACGGTGGCGACGGTCATCCCCGAGATCGGATTCGACGACGCGCCGATCTGTCCGGTGATGCGACTCGAGACGGTGACGAACAGGAATGCGAAGCCCACGGCGAGAAGCGCCGCGAGCAGATTGATTCCGATCTGCGGGAGGGCGATCATCGCGATCGCGCAGCCGACGACGCCGATGAGCACGACCTTGATCGGGAGATCGCGATCGGTGCGCGCGCGCGCGACGCCCCCCGCGGCGTCCTCGCCCGAGCGACGGAAGCCGCCGACCATCGCGGCGAGAATCGTCGGCATCGAGCGAAGGAGGCTGATCAATCCGGCGGCGGTGACGGCGCCGGCGCCGATGTAGTAGACGTAGTTTGCGCGCACTGCGGTCGCGTCCATCCCGCTGATGAGCTGCGTGCCAGGCGGGATGATGTCCGTGAGACCGGCGCCGAAGAGCTTGATCGTCGGAATGAGCACGAAGTACGAGAGGCAGCCGCCCGCGAAGAGAAAGCCCGCGATGCGCGGCCCGATGATATAGCCCACACCCGTGAGCTCCGGACTGATCTCGGCGCGTATCTCGCCGAAGAGCTCGATCTTTCCCGATGGTGCGATGCGCTGGAAGACGTAGCGCGGCACTTCCTGCCAAAGATGCAGGCCGCTCACGAGAAACTTGTAGAGCGCCGCCAGACCGAAGCCGAGGAACACTGTGCGCGCCTGCACGCCGCGCTCCTCGCCCACGATCAACACTTCGGCGGCCGCCGTTCCCTCGGGATACTTGAGCGTCTTGCGCTCCTTCACGATCAGCGCGTTGCGCAGCGGGATCATGAGGAAGACGCCGAGCAGTCCGCCAACGACGGCGACCGCCGCGACCTTCGTCCACGGGAGGTTGTAGCCGAGGAGCAGCAGCGCAGGAAGCGTGAAGACGATTCCCGCGGCAACCGACTCGCCCGCGGAACCCGTGGTCTGCACCATGTTGTTCTGCAGAATCGTCGCAGGCGTCGCGCCGAATTTCAGCGAGATGTATCTGAAGATCGTGATCGAGAGAACGGAGATCGGAATCGATGCGCTGACCGTCAGCCCGACCTTGAGGGCGAGGTAGACGCTCGAGAGTGCGAAGACGAGTCCGAGCACGATGCCGAGCAGGATCGCGCCGACAGTGAGCTCGGGGAGATCCTTGCTGGTGGCGACGTATGGGACGTGTACATCGGATTCTGCCGAAAGCGGGATCTGGTCTGCCTCCGCATTGAGCGGCGGCTGAGTGGGAATCGACATGTGCTCCTCGTCGAGTGACGGGGGCAATATGGCCGGGCGACATCGGCCCGGGGAAGAGACACCCGGGCCTCTGTCCATGCCCTGCTAGCCGGGACGGACCTCGCCGGCCGCGCCGCGCGCGCGCCGCGCCCGCCACACGAGCCATCCGATAGTGCCGAGGACCACGGCGAGCGGAAGCAGCGTACCCATCGCCGCGATGGCGCCGGCAATGAAGCGAATGAAATTATTCCATGCCTGCCGGAATGCGTCCGCGAGCATACCGAAGGCTCCGGTGCCGGCGACGACCGGTGCCTTCTCGTGCACCGTTACCGAGAGTGTGCTCATGGAAGAGCGCGTGCGCAGATAGCGCATGCGACCTTCCTGACGCTCGATCTCCTCGCGCACGCGCGCGAGCTCGCGCTCCACGGCGAGCACATCGCTGAGTTTCCCCGTACGTGTGCCCAGAATGTCGATGAGTCGCTGCTCGAGCTTGTGGCCGTTCTCTGCGCGCGCCGCGACGTCGACGAACTCTTCACCGACATCCTCCGCATTCACGCTCACCGATTCGAGCGACCCGATCGGCTGCAGGCCGCCGATCGCATCGTCGAAGTGCGACGCGGGCAGCTTGATCTCGAGCGTCGCTGACTGAAACTGATTGTCGCCCGACGAGATCGAGCTGTTGGCGACGAACCCTCCGACGCGGCTCGCGAGTGCGCGCACCGCGCGGAGCCCACGCTGGAGAGAGTCGACCTGCACGCTGGCCTGTCCGGTCCGAATGATCATCGAGCTGATGACCGAATCGCTCACCGAGTGCGACGACGGCATCGCTGCCGACGAGGCGTCGGACGGCGCTGGAGCCGCCACCGGCATCACCATGCTTCCCGAGGCCCCCTCCGTTTTCGCCATGAGCGCGGGCGCATCTCTCCGCGCGTCGAGCGACTGCGACACCTCGTCGCGTGCACGCGATTCCTTCGCGCGCGGGGAATCGGTGCCGCAAGCGGTGATCAGTGCAGCAACGCACAGTAGATAGGGGGCACTCCGCATTATCGTCCTCGATGTGAGCGGCGAGCCGTCATGGCTCGCACACACATGGGACGCCGGCCGACGGCGGAGTTGCACACGCCGGCCGGACCGCCCGCCCGACCTAGCCCCCGACGGTCGCGCCGAGCGACGTCAGTGCGCCGCGAAGATCGTTGAGCAGCGACTCGGAGTTCTCGTGCCCCTCGTACACC
>JBDTXL010000295.1:0-1520 GCA_040006195.1 Gemmatimonadota bacterium
TCGATCGCTACGCGCACGACGCACCTCGTCGTCTTTGCCGACAAGGATGCGTCGGGCCAGTATCACGCGACCTTCTCGCACCGCATCAACGGGCCGCTCGCGGCCGCCGCCTTCCGCCGCTACTTCGACCATCTCGATCTCGACGGCGACGGCGTCGATGAGATCGTGCTGCAGGGATGGCAGTTCGGCGGCGACACCTTTCTCTCCGTGCTGGGCTGGCGAGAGGGCAAGTGGCAGGAGATTTATCGCTCGCGCGCCAACTGGTGCCTCGACGAGCGCAGGGCCGAAGCGAATTAGCGAGGCCGCCTAGCCCCCGTACGACTGATACAGCTCCACCAGCCGCTCCACGCCCGTGATCACGTGCTCGCTCGGGGCAGCGTACGAGAGGCGCACCCAGTCCGGCGTGAAGAAAGCTGCGCCGGGGACGATTGCGACGTCGTGCTTCTCCAGTAGCGCCGCCGCGAAGGCGGTGCCGTCACCACCTTTTTCCGTCGCGACGTCCGCGTACAGATAGAACGCGCCCTCCGGATAGACGAACTTGAGTCCCGGTGCCATGCGCGCCGCCTTCACCACCGCATCGCGCCGCGCCTTGAACTGCGCGACCATGTGCGTGATCGCCTTCTCCGCCGCGTCCACGTTCATGATCGCCTCGAGCGCTGCGTGCTGCGACACCGCCGCGGCATTCGACGTCGTGTGCGACTGGAATGCGCCCATCGCCGCGCTCACCGCGCGCGGCGCGATCGTCCACCCGATACGCCACCCGGTCATCGCGTACGCCTTCGCGACGCCATCGATCACCACCAGGCGATCGCGGCGCGTGGACAGATCGAGTACCGATGCCGCGGGACCATCGAACGAGATGCGGCGATAGATCTCGTCGCTCAGCACCCACCAGTCGCGCTCCTCGGCCAGCGCCAGGATCTCGCGCAGCTCGCCGGCGCTATAGACCGCACCCGTCGGATTGCACGGCGAGTTGAGCATGATCCCCTTCGTGCGCGGCGTCGATGCGGCGTCGAGAAAGGCCGCCGTCACCTTCAGCCCGTTCGCGGGATCGCCGATCACCGACACGGGCTTTGCCTTGGAGAGCGCGACCATCTCGTAATAGCTCGTCCAGCTCGGCGTCGGGATCAGCACCTCGTCGCCCTCGCCGAAGAGCGCGAAGCACGCGTTGAAGAGCGACTGCTTCGAGCCGTTCGACACGACCACTTCCTGCGCTACGATCTTGTCGTCGCCGCTCCAGCGCGCATTCGTCTGTGTAGCGATGGCTTCGCGAAGCGGAAGGATCCCCTCCGTCGCCGTGTACTTGGTCGCGCCGGAGTCGATCGCCTTCTGCCCCGCACGACGAATGAACTCCGGCGTGTCGAAATCGGGCTCGCCGGCGCCGAGGTCGATGACCTTCCGCCCCTGCGCCTTGAGGGCCCGTGCGCGCGCGGAAACGGCGATTGTGGCGGATTCCTTCAGAAATGCGACGTTCGCGGAGGGCGCAAACGCGCGCAGCGTCGTGGTTTCGGTCACGGCGT
>JBDTXL010000296.1:0-2976 GCA_040006195.1 Gemmatimonadota bacterium
GCGTGCTCGAGCGCCTTCACTCCGCGCAGCAGCCACCCCGGTCTCGGCGCATACGACGGCGCGACGATCCCGATCGCATCGCCCTTCGCGATGGGCGCTGGGCGAAGGAGTGGTGCGGTATCCGGCGGGTCGGGCGTCATTTCCCCGAAATTTACGCGGCGCTGCGAGACCCCGTGTGAGCTAAATGGCCCGTATGGACACCGTAAGTTCCCTAAAGCTGAGCTTGGCGCACCTTGAGCCTTTATGAGCTATCTTCGCCGATCCCGCCTGTCGCCTCTCTCCGCCCTCGACGTCCAAGGCCTAATGGCTGTACCGAGCCGAGTGTCCGCGCTGCTTCGCCTGTTGGCGCTGCTCGCGCTGGTGTGCGCGCTGGTCATCCGCACAGCGCGTCCGCCCGCACCGCTCGCGGCGACCGCGCCAGCGACGCTGTTCTCGGCCGATCGGGCGATGGTGCACGTGAAGGCGATGGCGCAGCGCCCGCATCCGATTGGGAGCGCGGACGCGGGCCGCGTTCGCGCGTATATCCTCGCCGAGCTCGGCAAACTCGGTGTGCCTGCGGAAGTGCAGGAGGCGACCGGCGTCGGCACGCGATATCAGGCCGCTGGCCGAATTCACAATGTGATCGCACGGATGCCGGGCATCACGCCCGGCGGCCCCGTCGTCATGCTGATGGCGCACACCGACGGCGTGCCAGCCGGTCCAGCGGCAGGCGACGACGCCTCCGGATCGTCGGTGCTGCTCGAGACCCTTCGCGCGCTCCGCACCGGACCGCCACTGCAGCACGACGTCATCGCGCTCTTCACCGATGGCGAGGAAGCCGGGCTACTCGGCGCAGCGGCGTTCGTGCGCGAGCATCGCTGGGCGAAGGACGTCGCGGCGACGCTCAACTTCGAGGCCCGCGGCACGACGGGACGCGCGTTCATGTTCGAAACCGGTGCCGGCAACCTCGATCTCGCGCGAGTGCTGCGAACGGCGCCCGACGTCTCCGCCACGTCGCTGATGGTGACGGTGTATCGCACGCTCCCCAACGACACGGATCTCTCGGAGATCGCGCAGCTCGGGCAGCCCGCGCTCAACTTCGCGTTCGCCGATGGAGTCCAGCGCTACCACACAACGCAGGACAACGTCGCGCAGCTCAACCCCGGCAGCATCCAGCACGAGGGTGCGCAGGCGCTGGCGATCACGCGCGCGCTCGCGAATGGCCCGCTGCCGCGGCCGAAGACCGGCGACGCAGTCTTCTTCGATTTTCCAGTGCTCGGCCTCGTGCTTTATCCGGAGAGTGCGGCCCGCCCGCTGGCCATCGTGAGCGCGGTCTTCGTCGTCATCGCGCTCGTCGCGATTCGTCGTCGCGAGCGCCGCTGGATTCGCGACCTCATTCTCGGTTTCCTCGCGACGGTGATAGCGACGTCGCTGAGCGGCGGTGCGGTTTATCTGGCCGGCCTCGGGCTCACCCGCTTGCATGCGACGCTGAGCGGCGCACCGGGCTACAGCGGTGTGTACGCACTCGCTATTGCGCTGCTCGCGATCACGATCACGGTGGGCTGCTGGGCACTGATGCGTCGCTGGGGGAGCGCGGAGGGCACTTTTGCGGGTACACTCACGGTGTGGTCGGTGCTCACACTGCTCGTAACATGGGAGGCGCCGGGCGCGAGCTTCCTCTTCGTGTGGCCGCTGCTCGCAGCGACGATCGCGGCCTTGCTCGCCGCGCGCCAGGACATGATCAGCGCCGTCGCACTCTGGACAGCAACGATCGTCGCCGCCGCATTGCTCGTGCCCGTGGTCTACAGCATCGGCCTCATTCTGCTCGGGCTCACGGCAGGTGGAGGCATTGTGATGGGCGTGCTGCTACCTCTGCTCGCACTGTTGCTCGCGCCGCACTTCGACGCCGTGTCGCGCGAGCGGCGATGGCACGCGACGCTGACGCTGTTTGCTTCGACGATTCTGTGCTTCCTCGCTGGGGCGGCCACCGTGCGACCCAGCGTCCGGCATCCGGTACCATCGCTGATCGCCTACGTGGCAGATGCAGATGCGCGCGATGCGTGGCTCGTCGCTCCCGCCTCGCTGGCCAAAGCCGGTTCGTGGGGCGCGTCTGCGCTCGGCTCGACATCGCTGCTCATGAAACCAGCCGAGAAGCGTGCGGGCGGAGAACCGCCAGCATGGCTCACCACCGTATTCGGGCAGGAGCTGCGCACGAGAGTACGCTCGGCTCCGCGAATCCCGATCACCGCGCCGACGGCAACCATCACCGAGGATTCGACGACCGCGCGAGGCCGAACGCTCACGCTCAGAATCGTGTCCGCCCCGGGTACGGGCTATCTCGAGATCCGTGCGGCGGAAGGGAAGGTGCTCGCTGCGGCGGTGGATGGACGCGCGATCGACGACTCGCGCTACCGCAGGGCTTTGCCCAAGTGGGATCTCGAGTACGATGCGCCGCCGGACTCCGGCTTCGCGCTCGCGCTCACGATACCGCGCGATACGAAGGCGACGCTCGAGCTGATCACCCACACCCCGGGAATCGGTGCCCTCCCTGGCATCGACCTGCCGAGTCGTCCGGACGACGTCGTTCCGGTGCAAAGCGGCGACGAAACGATGGTTTACAGTCGCCTCACCTTCTGAGCCGCGCGTTTCGCGTCCCCCAGCGAACGGCTAGATTGCAACATGGCGGCGAATGAGAGCGCGATGTACTTCCGGAAGGGTTTTGGTCTCAAGGCGGATGTCCAGGAGACGCTCGTCACAGACTATTCCGGACGGCTCGTAGATCTATTGCAGACTAGGGGTTACGCCCTCACCGCGGGCGATACCACGGTCCGCCTCGCGCGCGAGTTCGGCTTCTGCTACGGCGTGGAGCGCGCGGTCGAATACGCCTACCAGACGCGCACGAAATTTCCCGACCGCCGCATCCTCCTCGTCGGCGAGATCATCCACAATCCGCACGTGAACGACCGGCTGCGCGAGATGGGGATCGAGATCCTGATC
>JBDTXL010000297.1:0-7374 GCA_040006195.1 Gemmatimonadota bacterium
TCACGCAGACGAGCTGGTATCACTTCGTCGACGGCTGGCCGTGGCACACGGTGCTCCCCGCCGTGATGCTGACGCTGAGCTTCCTGATGATCAGCCACGTGCTCTATCCGGCGATGCCTCGCATCGGGCTCCGCAACATTCGCGGGATCGTGGGCTCGATTCTGCTCCTCGCGGCGGTGGTCGCGATCTTCGTCGAGCCGCTGCGCTACGCGTTCCCGATTCTCGTTGCCTACGTCGCGTACGGCCTGCTGCGTACGATCTTCTTCGGCCTGATGGACCGGCTGCCCACGGGCGACCCGCTCATGGACGACGAAGACGACGAAGAGCCTGACGAGTATTCGCTTCGACGCGACGTCGAGGTGGTCGACACTCCTGTGCGCGAGCGCCGCGGCCGGCGCCCGCGGCGTGGAGCAAACTTTCCGAAGTCCATTCCCCGCCCCGGACCCAAAGAGGAATCCGAATGAGTCGCTTTCGCGTCGCCGTTCACATCGTGCCGCGCAAGGGCATCCTCGATCCGCAGGGCAAGGCCGTCTCGGATGCGCTTCATGCGCTCGGCTTCGACGGCGTCACGGACACGCGCATCGGACGCCACATCGTGCTGCACATCGCGGCATCCGATGCGCAAGCCGCGGACGCGCAGGTGCGCGAGATGTGCGGCAAGCTCCTCGCGAATCCTGTGACGGAAGACTTCGAGATCGCGACGGTGGAAGCCGCATGAAGTTCGGCATCGTCACCTTCCCCGGCTCCAACTGCGACTACGATAGTTACCATGCGGTCGCGGATGTGCTCGGGCTGCCGGCGGTATACCTGTGGCACAAGTCCACGGATCTGCAGGGAGTCGACGTGGTGGTGCTCCCCGGCGGCTTCAGCTACGGCGACTATCTCCGCGCGGGCGCGATCGCGCGCTTCAGCCCAATCATGAAGGAAGTCGCGGCGCACGCGCGCGCAGGCGGTCCGGTGCTCGGCATCTGCAACGGCTTTCAGATCGCATGCGAAGCGGGGCTGCTTCCTGGCGCTCTGCTTCGCAACGAGAAGCTGCAGTTCGTGTCGGACCGAGTCTACATGCGCGTCGAGAATGCGGACACGATGTTCACCTCGCGCTGCGAGACGGGCGACGTGCTGCGCATTCCCGTCGCGCACGGCGACGGCCGCTATACGGCAGACGAAGAGACGCTCGATCGCCTCGAGGGTGAAGGGCGTGTGATTTTCCGCTACGTGAATGCCGGCGGCGTTCCCGATGCGAGCTCGAATCCGAACGGCGCGATGCGCGACATCGCGGGCATCATCAGTGCGGAAGGAAACGTGCTCGGGCTCATGCCCCATCCGGAGCGCGCGATGGAAGAACTCGTCGGGTCGGCCGATGGGCGCCGAATCTTCGAGTCATTGCTCGCAAGGGTCTCAGCCTAACTCCGAGGTATACATGTATCGCTGGCTACTCGCTCTATCACTTGTCGCAACGACATCGACGGCAGCCCAGACTGCCTCCGGCACTATCGACCCAGGTATGACCCGCACGCAGGTCATCGCGGTCCTCGGAAAACCCGCGACGATCCGCAACTATCAGGGCTCGACCTATCTCATGTACTCGAACAACTGCGGCAAGAAGTGCGGGATGCAGGACATCGTCATCCTCGATCATGACGTCGTCGTCGACGCGGTCTTCCGGTCGCCCAGCCGGCACTATACCGGCACCAGCAGCTCGCCGGACGCGACGAAGCCCAACTCGCGCACGCAGCGCAATGCTCCCCTCGCAGTTCCCGCAGGCGATGTGGCCCCTGCCGCGCCCAGCGCGACCACGCTGCCGACGCTCCATAGGACGACCAGCACAACCGTCGTCCACACGTCGACGACCACACGTCCTGCCGACAGCGCGAAGACACCGACGAGCTACCCGCCCCACGACAGCGCGAAGACCTCGACGAGCCAGCCGCCGGCAGACAGCGCCCGGTCCAGCATGAGCCTTCCGCCAACGCAGTCGCCGCCGCCGCGACAGATCGAACCGCCGCTCAAGGATCCGCGTCAACAGCCACCGGCGCCGCCCAGCATGACCGCGCCGCCGACCTACGGCACGCCCGCGACCACGCCGCCACCAGCCGACAGCGCCATGTCGAGCATGAGCCATCCCCCCGTCGACAACGCATCGTCGAGCACGAGTCATCCGCCCAAGCCTCCGAAGTGACTTCAGCTCCAACGCCCCGCCCCGGCGACCCGGTCATCACACCGGCGCTCGTCGCCGAGCATGGATTGACCGAAGACGAGTACGGAGGACTGGTCGCGCTGCTCGGCCGCACCCCGACCTTCACTGAGCTCGGAATCGTGAGTGCGCTATGGAATGAGCACTGCTCGTACAAGCACTCGCGCACGCATCTGAAGACGCTTCCAACGAGGGCCCCCTACGTGCTGCAGGGGCCCGGCGAGAACGCGGGCGTCATCTCGATCGGTGACGGACTCGCGATCGCGTTCAAGATCGAGTCGCACAATCATCCGTCCGCCGTCGAGCCATACCAGGGCGCCGCAACCGGCGTCGGCGGCATCCTGCGCGACGTGTTCACGATGGGCGCACGGCCGATCGCGCTGCTCAATTCTCTCCGCTTCGGGTCGCTCGACTCGCCGCGCGTGCGTCATCTCTTCGCGGGCGTCGTCAAGGGAATCGGCGACTACGGCAACTGCGTCGGCGTTCCGACCGTTGGCGGTGAGATCGTCTTCGATCCTGCGTATGAAGGCAATCCGCTCGTCAACGCGATGTGCGTCGGACTGCTGCACGAGACAGACCTCATTCGCGCCGCCGCCGAAGGAGTCGGCAACGCGATCATGGCTGTGGGCGCGCGCACGGGGCGCGATGGTATTCACGGCGCATCGTTCGCATCGGAAGATCTCTCGGCTGCGAGTGAGGCGAAGCGCCCGATGGTGCAAGTCGGCGATCCCTTCACCGAGAAGCTGCTTCTCGAAGCGAGCCTCGAGCTGATCGGAAGCGGCCACATCGTCGCCATCCAGGACATGGGCGCGGCGGGGCTCACCTCGTCATCGGCGGAAATGGCCGCGCGCGGCGACGTAGGCGTCAGCATCGATACCTCGAAGGTTCCAGTGCGCGAGGAGGGAATGTCTCCCTACGAGATCCTGCTCAGCGAGTCGCAGGAGCGCATGCTGGTCGTCGCGAAGAAGGGGCATGAGGCACAGGTGCGCGCGATCCTCGAGAAATGGGACCTGAGCGCCGCCGTCATCGGCGAGGTGATCGCCGAGCCGGTGTATCGCGTCACCGAGGGCGATCGAGTGGTCGCGGAGTTCCCGGGCTCGAAGCTCGTGAGCGACTGCCCGATGTACAATCCGCCCGCGAAGGAGGATCCCGCGGTCGCCGAGCTGCGCGCGCGCGATGTTCACGCGATCGGAGAGCTCCGCGAGGAATCCGATCCGCTCTGGACGCTCGAGCGACTCCTCTCCTCGCCGACCATCGCGAGCAAACGCTGGGCGTACCGTCAGTACGACTCCACTGTTCGCACGAGCACGGTGCTTCGCCCCGGCGATGGCGACGCCGCCGTCATCCGCATCCGCAACACAGATCGGGCGATCGCGCTCAAGACTGATTGCAACGGACGCTACGTCTCGCTCGAGCCGCGCGTAGGAACGCAGATCGCGGTTGCCGAAGCCGCCCGCAACGTCGCTTGCACAGGTGCCCGGCCAATGGCGATCACCAATTGCCTGAACTTCGGCAATCCGAAGCGCCCCGAGGTCTACTTCCAGTTCACGCAGGCCGTGCTCGGGATGGGCGAAGCGTGCCTCGCGCTCGGGACGCCGGTGACCGGTGGCAACGTCTCCTTCTATAACGAGAATCCGCGGGGCGCGGTGCACCCAACGCCGGTTGTCGGCATGGTGGGCCTCATCGACTCGCAGAAACACATCACGCGCTCCGGTTTCACAACGGAAGGCGACGATATCGTGCTTCTCGGCGAGCCGTCCGACGAGCTCGGAGGGAGCGAATACCTGGCGCGCATTCACGATGTGGTCGCCGGCGCCCCGCCCCGCTGCGATCTGCTGCGCGAGAAGGCGACTATCGATGCCCTCCTGGACGCGATACGCGCAGGCGCCATCCGCTCGGCGCACGACTGCAGCGACGGAGGGCTAGCCGTTGCGCTCGCAGAGTGCTGCGTTGCCGATGTCGAAGGAACGATCGGAGCGGAAATCGAGTTGAGTAAGTGGAGTGCGCTGCCTCTGCGCGCGCTGCTCTTCGGCGAGGCGCAGGCGCGAATCATCGTGAGTACACAGGAGTCTGCCGCGGTGCTCGACCTCGCACGAAAGCACGGAGTTCCTGCGCGCGTGATCGGTCATGTGCGCGGTCGAGCAAAGGGCTTCACGATCCGCATCGGCGAGCGCGTCATTCGCACGCCGCTGGATCGGCTTGCGCGCGCATACCACGATGCAATTCCGAACATCATGAATGCGTCCATCGCGGAGCTCGCGGTGCTCGAGCAACATCCCCAACCATCTGGCGCCTAGAACATGTGTGGAATATTCGGCGTGCGCGGCGTGCAGGATGCCGGCGCGCTCGTTCATCTCGGTTTGTATTCGTTGCAGCATCGCGGGCAGGAATCTGCGGGCATCGTTGCGGTCGATGATGACGGGCAGGCGCGTGCCGTGCGCAGCATGGGGCTCGTCTCCGAAGGGCTTGGCGCAACCGAGACCGCTGCGCTCAACGGCATGCTGGCGATCGGCCACACGCGCTACAGCACCGCGGGGTCGTCGACCATCGAGAATGCGCAGCCGATCCTGGCGCGCTTCCGCGACGGCAACATCTCGCTGGCGCACAACGGCAACATCGTCAACGCCACGGAGCTTCGTCGCGAGCTCGAAGACCAGGGAGCGATCTTCTCCGGCTCCATGGACTCCGAAATTCTCGTGCACCGCATCGCGCGCTCGCGCTGTGAACGCCCCGAGGACAAGCTGGCCGAGGCGCTGCGAGGCGTGGAAGGCGCGTATTGCCTCGCGGTGACGATAGGCGACACGCTTCTCGCAGCGAGAGATCCGCACGGATGGCGACCGCTTTCGCTCGGCACGCTGGGCGAGGGCTACGTCTTCGCGTCGGAGACGTGCGCGCTGGATATCGTCGGCGCTACGCATCTGCGCGACGTCGAGCCAGGCGAGATCGTGATCATCGACTCCGCCGGCATTCGCTCGATGAAGATTCCCGAGCGCGTGGATCTCAAGCGCTGCGTCTTCGAGTATGTCTATTTCGCGCGCCCCGACAGCCGCATCTTCGATGGCGGCTCCGTCGATCACGCGCGCCGTGAGCTTGGCCGCCAGCTCGGCCGCGAGTGCCCTGCCCCCACCGCGGATCTCGTGTTCGGTGTACCGGATTCGGCGAATGCCGCCGCGCTGGGCTTCGCCGAGGAGACGGGGCTTCCGCTCGAGTTCGCGCTCATCCGCAACCACTATGTTGGGCGCACATTCATTCAGCCGAGCCAGGCCGGTCGCGTGCAGAAGGTGAAGGTCAAGTACAACCCGGTCCGCGAGGTGCTGGACGGGAAGAGCGTCGTGATGGTCGACGACTCAATCGTGCGCGGCACGACGACGCGCGGACTCGTGGCGCTGGTGAGACAGGCAGGGGCGCGCGAGGTCCACATGCGCATCTCGTCGCCACCCGTGACAGGTCCATGTTATTACGGTATCGACACTCCGTCCCGCGAGGAGTTGATCGGCGCGAACATGGACATCAAGCAGATTGCCGAGCATATCGGTGTGGATTCGCTCGGCTATTTGTCCCGCGACGGCATGTTGAAGTCCGTTCCGGGGGGCCCGCACGGCTTTTGCCATGCCTGCTTCTCGGGCGACTATCCCACTCCCCCACCCACGGACCCCGATAAGCTGCGCTTCGGCTGCGGCTGCTGACGATTTTGCCGGTCGCGCACCAGCGCCACAGACCTTAGACTTTACGCGTGCTCGTATACTTTTTCGGCAATGGCTCCGCGGATGGCACGCGGGAGATGAAGTCGGTGTTGGGTGGCAAGGGAGCGAATCTCGCCGAGATGACCAATCTCGGCGTTCCCGTGCCCCCCGGCTTCACCATCGCATGCTCGGCTTGCCTCGCCTATCTGAAGGGCGGGGGCACCAGCGTAGAGCTTCAAGCGGAGATCGAGCAGAACCTCACCAGGCTCGAGCAGGTGTCGAACCGCGGCTTCGGCGACGCCAGCAACCCGCTGCTGGTATCCGTGCGCTCCGGTGCCGCGGTGTCGATGCCCGGGATGATGGAGACCATCCTCAATCTCGGCCTCAACGATCGCACGGTGATCGGACTGGCGCAGCAGAGCGGCAACGCGCGTTTCGCGTACGACTCGTATCGCCGCTTCCTCCAGATGTATGGCGACGTCGTACTCAATGTGCCGATGCACGACTTCGAGCATCTCCTCAAGTCGAAGCGTCTCACGAATTCCGCCGAGAATGATGCCGACCTCTCGGAGGACGCGCTCAGAAATCTCGTGGAGGAATACAAGGCGCTCGTGCGAAACCGCACCGGCGCCGACTTTCCGATGGAGCCCCGCGAGCAGCTGAAGGGTGCGATCGAGGCCGTGTGGCGCTCGTGGACGCTCAAGAAGGCCATCGACTATCGCCGCCAGAACAACATCTCCGAGACCCTCGGCACCGCGGTGAACATCGTCTCGATGGTGTTCGGCAACCTCGGAAACGACTCCGGTACCGGCGTCGCGTTCACGCGCGATCCGTCGACGGGTGAGAAGCGCTTCTACGGCGAGTTCCTCATCAACGCCCAAGGCGAAGATGTCGTCGCGGGAATTCGGACGCCGCTCCCGATAGATCAGATGGAGACTCAGCTTCCGGGCGCATACGCGGAGTTGCTCGAGACGCAGAATCGCCTCGAGCACCACTACCGCGACATGCAGGACATCGAATTCACGGTGGAGCGCGGCGCGCTGTACCTGCTGCAGACGCGCACGGGCAAGCGCACCGCGGCCGCGGCGATTCGCATCGCCGATGAGATGGTCGCCGAGGGACTCATTTCGCAGCGGGAGGCCGTGCTGCGCGTGGACGCGGAGCAGCTCGATCAGCTGCTGCACCCGGTGATCGACCCGTCCGCGCGCGCGGAGCACATCGCGACGGGTCTCCCCGCGAGTCCGGGTGCGGCGAGCGGGCAGGCGGTGTTCGATCCCGATGTCGCCGAGCAGCGCGCCGCGGAAGGGATTCGTGTGATCCTCGTGCGCGACGAGACGACGCCTGAGGATTTTCACGGCATCGTGGCGGCGCGTGCGGTGCTCACGGCGCGCGGCGGGATGACGAGCCACGCCGCGGTGGTGGCGCGAGGGATGGGGAAGTGCGCGATCGTCGGCTGCAAGGAGATGGAGGTCGACCTCCAGCATCGCAGCTTCAAGG
>JBDTXL010000298.1:0-5872 GCA_040006195.1 Gemmatimonadota bacterium
GGCGATTCCGAAGAGGTCGTCGACCTCGCGACGATAGGACTGCAGCTCGTCCTCCGTGTTCCACGACATGAGCGGCGCGAGCTTCTCTGCCACCGCTGGCGCGATCGAAAGCCCGTGATCGCGTGTCTCGTAGGCGACGTGCAGCCTGCGGATGAGCAGATCGCCGAGCGTGAGCGCGAGCTCGTGCGACACACACCAGTCGATTTCGGCAGCGATATAGGGAAGCTCCGGGATCAGCCGCTCGGCGAGCGCGCGATCGACGCTCGCGAGCTGCCAGATCGCGCGCCATCGCGTTCCGTAGAAGTGCACGAGATGCTCGGCGATGTCCGGCGCCCCGACAGTCGCGCGCGCGAGTGCGAGCTCATCCTCGAGCGACACGATGTCGCCGCCGGGGAGCGGCTGCCTGTGCGTGGCCGCGCGACGATGGCCCACGCGCAGCTTGCGCGCGATGGTGTCCATCACGTCCGCAGCCATCGCGCGGTAGGTGGTGAGCTTGCCGCCCGTCACCGTCAGCAGCCCCGGCACCGTCCACACCACCGCGTGCTCGCGCGAGGCCGCGTCGGGATCCTTGTCGCCCGATGCGACGAGCGGACGAATGCCCGCCCACGCGCTCACGACGTCGGTCGCCTGGAGATGTGCGCCCGGAAAGAAGGCGTTGGCGGAGCGCAGTAGGTACGTGACGTCGGCGGTGGTAGCGCGCACGCGCTCGGGCTTTCCAACGAAGTCGGTGTCTGTCGTGCCGATGATGCTGAACTGGCCGGCCGGGAGCACGAACATCACGCGGCCATCGATCGGCGAGAGAAGCGTGAGCGCACCATTGTTGCGGATGCGATCGCGCGGCACCGAGACGTGCACGCCTTTCGTGCCGCGCACCGCGCGCCGCGCCTGCGGCTCCGCCATACGCACGATCGCATCGCTCCACGGGCCGGCGGCATTGACCACGACGCGCGCCCTGATCTCGATGTCGGCGCCGGTACGGAGGTCGAGCGCCCGCGCGCCGCAGACACCTTCGCTCGTCATGAGCAGGTCGTGAACGGAAACGTGATTGAGCACGATCGCGCCCGCGTCGCGGGCACTCATCACGTTGGCGAGCGTGAGGCGAATGTCATCGGTGGCGGCATCGAAGTAGGAGGCACCGCCGGTCATCCCCATGTGCCGCAGCTCGGGCTCGAGCGCGGTGACGACGTGCACGCTGAGCGTACGGTGTCGCCCGAGATTGCGGCCGAGTGCGAGGGCGTCATAGAGCATGAGCCCTGCGCGGAGCTTCCAGAGCTTGATGCGTGCCTTCTCGTACACCGGCCAGATGAATTGCAGCGGCCGCACGAGATGGGGCGCAATCGTCGCGAGAATGCGGCGCTCGCGGCACGCCTCGAAGACGAGGCCGAGCTGACCGTGCTCGAGATAGCGCACGCCGCCGTGCACGAGGCGCGACGAGCGGCTCGAGGTGCCGCTCGCGAAGTCCGATGCCTCGACGAGCGCGACGGAGAGCCCGCGCATCGCCGCGTCGCGCGCAACGCCGGCGCCGGTGATGCCGCCGCCGATGACGAGCACGTCGAAGGCTCCGTCGGCGAGCAGCGTGAGCGCCTCGGCGCGCTGCTCCGGAGCCGCCTGCCCGGGCAACACCGGCTCTCCCTCGATTCGTGGATTGTCGGGCATCGACGAACGCTACGGGGACGGGTGCACGCGGGTCAACTTCCACAGGCCGAATCGAGTAACTTTCAGCATGCCAACCTTCGGTAACGGCCGCCGCGTCGCCATCGTGGCCGGACTCCGCACGCCGTTCGAGAGATCAGGCACACTCTTCAAGTCGCTCTCGGCGCAGGACCTCGGCCGCGCGGTCGTTGCGGAGCTCGTAGCACGCACGGGGCTCGACGGCGAGGAGATCGATACGCTGGTGTTCGGAACGGTGGTGCCGAGCGTGCTCGCGCCGAACATCGCGCGAGAGGTGGCGCTCCTTCCGATGCTCCCGAAGGGAATTCCAGCGTTTTCCGTGAGTCGCGCGTGTACCTCCGCGAATCAGGCGATCACCGACGCGGCGGATCAGATCGCGCTCGGCCATGCCGACGTCGCGATCGCGGGGGGCGCGGAGTCGCTCTCGAACGTGCCCGTCCTGCACTCGCGCGGATTCGCGAACGCGTTGGTTGGCGCGTCGAAGGCGAAGTCGGTTGGAGGGAAGCTCGGTGCGCTCACGCGGATTCGTCCGCACGATCTGATCCCGATTACGCCGGCGATTGCGGAGCCGTCGACGGGCGAGACGATGGGACAGAGCGCCGAGAAGATGGCGAAGCTCAACCACATTCCGCGCGAGGAGCAGGACCAATTCGCGCTGCGATCGCATCGCCTGGCGGCGGCTGGCACGCAGGATGGGCGGCTCACGGCCGAGATGATGCCGTATTACGTGCCGCCGACCTACGGCGAGGTTGCGCTCAACGACAACGGGATTCGTCCGGATTCGACGCCGGAAGCGCTCGCCGCGCTCAAGCCCGTGTTCGATCGGAAGTACGGAACAGTTACGGCGGGCAACTCATCGCCGCTCACCGATGGCGCGGCGGCCGTGATCCTCATGAGCGAGGAGCGCGCGAAGGCGCTCGGCTACACGCCGCTCGCGTACATCAAGTCGTACGCGTACGCGGCGCTCGATCCTGGTGAGCAGCTGCTGCAGGCGCCAGTGCTCGCCGCGCCGCTCGCACTGGCTCGTGCGGGCCTCACGCTCGCCGATATAGACCTCGTGGAGATGCACGAGGCGTTCGCGGCGCAGGTGCTGAGCAATCTCCGGGGCTTCGAGAGCCAGCTGTGGGCCGAGCGCGCGGGAATGACGCAGCCGCTCGGCGAGGTCGATCGCTCGCGGCTCAACGTGATGGGCGGATCGATCTCGATCGGGCATCCGTTTGGCGCGACGGGCGCGCGAATCACGACGACGCTCGCGAACGAGCTTCGCAGGCGCAACGGTCAGTTCGGGCTGATGACACTGTGCGCCGCCGGCGGGATGGGATTCGCGATGGTGCTGGAGAACGCGTCATGAGACCGGCGCTCACCACCGAAGTCCGGGAGGGCGGCATCGCCGTCGTCACCCTCGATCTCGAGGGTGAGGCGGTGAACAAGCTGACGCGCAGTGTGGTGGAGGAGTTCAAGGCGCTGATGGATCGTGTCGACGGCGACACGACGATTCGCGCGCTGGTGCTGGTGTCGGGGAAGCCCGATCTCTTCATCGCGGGGGCGGACATCGATGGCTTTCTCGAGCTGCGCACCGCGGCGGAGGCCGAGGCGTTGAGTCGGGAAGGGCAGGAGATGATGAGCCGGATCGAGAAGCTTCGCGCCCCCGTAGTGTGCGCGATTCACGGTGCGTGTGTGGGTGGCGGGCTCGAGGCAGCGCTCGCGGCGGCGTACCGCATCGCGACCGATCATCCAAAAACCGTGCTCGCGCTCCCCGAGGTGCAGCTGGGACTGATTCCGGGTGCGGGCGGCACACAGCGTCTGCCGATGCGCGTTGGACTCAGGCAGTCGCTCGACATGATTCTGCAGGGGAAGAACGTGCGCGCGAAGAAGGCGCTGCAGATCGGGCTGATCGACGAGCTCGTGCATCCTTCGATCCTGCTCGACGTAGCGGTCGATCGTGCGGCGAAGCTCGCCGACGGGAAGATCGCGCGCGAGCGAGGACGCGCGGTGCACGGGGTGATGGATGTCGTGCTCGAGGAGAACGCGCTCGGACGATCGGTGGTCTTCCGCAAGGCGCGCGAGGCAACGCGAAAGGCGACGAAGGGGAATTACCCTGCGCCGCTCGCGGCGATCGATGCGATCGAGCAATTGTACGCGGGCGATCGCGCGAAGGGATTCGCTACCGAGGCGCGGCTGTTCGGCGAGATGGCGGTGACGGACGTGAGCCGGCAGCTGATCTTTTTGTTCTTCGCGACGGCCGCGCTCAAGAAGAACAGCGGCGTCGACGATCCGAACGTGAAGCCCGGGGCCGTCGAGAAGATCGGAATACTCGGCGCCGGTTTCATGGGGGCAGGGATCGCGGCGATCGCGGCTCAAGCGGGAACGGTGGTGCGGCTCAAGGATGCCCAGCACGAGCGTGTGGGACACGGGCTCAGGGAAGTGAGCGGGATTCTGCGCGACCAACTCAAGCGGAAGCGGATCACGAAGCGGCAGCTCGAGGATCAGCTCACCCTCGTTGGTGGGACGATCGACTATTCGGGGTTCAAGGACGCGAACATCGTGATCGAGGCCGTGTTCGAGGATCTCAAGGTGAAGCGGAGCGTGCTCGCGGAGGCGGAGGCGGCGGCGCCGCGTGCGATCGTCGCGTCGAACACCAGCACCATTCCCATCGAGCTGATTGCGGCGAACTCCAACCATCCGGAGCGCGTGCTCGGTATGCATTTCTTCTCGCCCGTCGCGAAGATGCCGTTGCTCGAGGTTATTCGCGCGAAGGCGACGGGAGATGAGGCGCTCGCGACGGCGGTGTCGTACGGAAAGAAACTCGGGAAGACCGTGATCGTCGTGCGGGATGCGCCGGGCTTCTACGCCAACCGGATTCTCGCGCCGTACGTGAACGAGGCGGGGCTGCTCCTCGACGAGGGCGTGGCGGTGGATGCGATCGACAAGGCGCTCGTGGAATTCGGATTTCCGGTGGGGCCGATCACACTGATCGATGAGGTGGGACTCGACATCGCAGGGAAGTCGAGCGCGGTGATGATCCGCGCATTCGGCGAGCGGATGATCCCGGCGCAGTCGCTGGCGAAGGTGATCGAGGCGGGGCGTACCGGCCGCAAGGGCGGAAAGGGCTTCTATCGATACGAGCAGGGGAAGAAGAAGGGAGTTGACGAGACGGTGTATCCACTCTTCTCGAGCACCGGTCAGCGCATGCTCATCGGCGCGCGAGACATCGTCGAGCGCTGTGTGTTCGCGATGCTGAACGAGGCGGCGCGTTGTCTCGAGGAAGGGATCGTCGCGAGCCCGCGCGACGGCGATATCGGCGCGGTGTTCGGCATCGGCTTTCCGCCGTTTCGCGGTGGCCCGTTCCGCTATCTCGATACGCTCGGGATCCCCACCGTGATCCGCGCGCTCGAGGTGCTCGACGGACGCTTCTCACCGCGCTTCCGTCCCGCGCAGATCCTGCGGGACATGGCGGCGTCGGGCGCGCACTTCTATCCGGAGCGCGAGAAGCCACACTAGTCGGAAGCCCGCTGTCGAGAGGGTTTTGACACGCTGCTGACATTGTCCGCGAAGTCGAACACGGGCGCTATTGCCCGCTCTCGCGCTGCCATATAAATGATGGAGGTGACCCCATTCCGCCGGTTCTTCCCACGCGGCGGCCCGGCCACGCCATCCGGACGTTCCTCACACGTTCGCAGCACGGGCCTGTTCGCGGTTCTCGCACTCGCGCTTCTCGCCACGATCGCGCTCACGGCGCAGGCGTGGCTGGCATCGCGCGCGCAGCGACGCGCGGCCGAGGCGGCGGTGCGCGACTACGCGCGCTTCGCGGCCAACAATTACTCGATGGACACACAGCGCGCGCTGCGTCAGACCGCCATGGCGATTTTCTCGTGGCTCGGCGCGAAGAGCAGCAGGCTCGAGGCGGACAGCCTCTACGACCTCAGCCTGATGCAGACCGCCGCCGCCGATGTGAAGTCGTGCGAGTGCATGTGGGATCCGCGGCCGCTGTATTTCTTCCGCTACGTTCCTTCGACGAACGAGCTCAAGACGGTCGGTCCGCATGCGCCGTCCGCGAGGGAAGAGGAGGTGCTTCGCGATTCCGTGAAGGGCGACCCTAAGGAATCACTGTTCGCGATGCCGAAGGTGCTTCGTGGTGCCTTCTATATGATGTCGTTCCAGGATTCGCTCGCGGGCGAGCAGATTCTGCTGCTCACGGCGC
>JBDTXL010000299.1:0-1664 GCA_040006195.1 Gemmatimonadota bacterium
CTCACGCATGCGGAGCTCCGTGAAGTCGAGCAGAATGATTCCGTTTTTCACGATGAGCCCTATGAGCAAGATCAGCCCCATCAGGCTGGACACGTTGAGCTGTGTTCCCGTAATCCACAGCAATCCGACCGCGCCGACGAACGAAACTGGCGCTGCGAGCACGATCAGGAGCGGCTCCACGAACGAGCGGAACTGCACGAGCATCAGTGCGACGACGCTCACCGCGGCGAGCAGCAGCACGATCATCAGCGCACGGAACGCCGACTGCTGATTCGCGTACTGACCGGCGATCTCCACCCGCACGCCGGAGGGCGGCGGGCTCTTCGCGAGCACGGCTTTCACGTCGCCCATCACCGCGCCGAGCGAGCGAGTGCCGACGTCCGATGTGATGGCGATCATCTGCTGCTGATTCTCGCGCCGGAACGCGGCGCGGCCCACCGCCGGCGTCACCGAGGCGATGGACGCGAGCGCAGCGGTCGCGTGCATGCCGGCCACGTGAATCGGGATCACATCGAGGCGCGCAACGTCGCCACGAAAGGAATCTGGCGCCCGAACTCGAACGTCGATCGCATGGTCTTCGAGGCGCAGCTCGCCTGCATGCACTCCGAGCAACGCACCGCTCACCTCTGCGCTCACTGCCTGCGGATCGAGTCCGATCTTGCTCGCCTCGGCACCATTCACCGTCAGTCGCATCTCGGCCGCCGGCTCACTCACGCCGTCATACAGATCTTCGACGCCATCGATCGCCTGCAGCTTCGGCGCCAGCGTTCCGGCGTACTGCTCCAGCGAATCGAGCTGTGAGCCGAACAACTTGATCTCGACCGGCTTCGCTGCGCCGGCGAGGTCGTTGATGACGTCGGAGAGAATCTGGACGAACTCGACGCGCAGCCTGGGCACCGCGCGAGCGATCTTGCCGCGCGCATCTTCGATAACCTCCTGGCTCGAGCGGTCACGGTCGCGCGCGGGCGTGAGTCGCACCGCGATATCGCCCCTGTTCTGTTCCGTCGCGAAGAGTCCGAGCTCGGCGCCGAGTCTGCGCGACGTTCCTGCAACCTCGCGCTCATTCGCGAGGATGCGCTCTATGACCCTCACCTGTCTGTCCGACTCGGCGAGCGGAGTTCCGCCCGGTGTGAAGAAGTCGACGACGAAGGCGCCCTCGTCCATCTCCGGAAGAAAGCCGCTGCCGACGACGCGTTGTATGAGGAAGCCCACGATGAGCAGCGCGAGCGCCGCGCCAACCAGAGTCCGTGGGTGGCCGAGTGCGGCGGCGAGCGAGCGCTCGTAACGATCAGCGAGCGAGTCGAGCGCGTGCGCGATTTTGCGGCTCGTGCTCCCTGCGCGCGTTTCGTCCTCATCCGCCAGCAGCGACTCGGCCATGAGTGGAATCAGCGTGAGCGCAAGCACGAGCGAGACGAGCACCGCAATGCTGAGCGTGATCGATAGCGCCGAAAAGAATTGTCCGACCACGCCCGTGAGCAGCGAAAGCGGGGCGAAGACGACGACCGTGGTGAGCGTCGATGTCGTGACCGGCCAAAGCAGCTCCTGCATCGCGCTCCGCACCGCCACCTGCCGGTCCGGCGTGAGTTTCATGTGACGCACGATGTTCTCGGTGATGACGATCGCGTCATCGATCACGAGACCGATGGCGATTGCCATCGCGCCGA
>JBDTXL010000300.1:0-7218 GCA_040006195.1 Gemmatimonadota bacterium
CGGCGGTGAACGGCATCGGCGGACGGATCTTCACCACATTGTGGTACGGTCCGTCGGTGCCGAGCAGGATGCCCCGCTCGCGCATCCGATTCGCCACGAATGACGCTTCGGCACTCGCCGGCTCGAGCGTCTCCCGGTCGCGCACGAGCTCGACACCCCAGAACAGCCCCGAGCCGCGAACGTCGCCCACGATCGGATACCGCTCCACGAGCGCGCGAAGCCGAGCGCCCATCGTCTTTCCCACAGCGAGCGCGTGCGCCTGCAGCTCTTCATCCCGCACGACGTCGAGCACCGCGAGCCCGACTGCGCACGACACGGTATTTCCGCCGAAGGTGCTGAAGTACTCCATCCCGTTGTCGAACGCGTCCGCTATCGCACGCGTCGTTACGACCGCCGCGAGCGGATGCCCGTTGCCGAGGGGCTTCCCCATCACGACGATGTCCGGCACGACCTCCTGATCTTCGAAAGCCCAGAAGCTCGTGCCCATTCGTCCGAGCCCCGTCTGCACCTCGTCGGCAATACATACGCCGCCCGCGCTTCGCACGTACTCGTAAACGCGAAGGAGATAGCCCGGCGGCAGGATGAGCTGCCCTCCAACGCTCGGGCAGGTCTCCGCAATGAATCCGCCAACGCCTCTGCCGCCGTCCCGAATCACTCGAATCGTATCGGCTACCGTCGCCGAGTACTTTGCTCCGGCGTCGCGGTCGAGAGCCTTGTACGCACCCCGATACACATCCGGCAGCGGTACCGCGTGAACCCAATCCGGTGCACCGCTTCCGCCGGGGCCATCGTGCTTGTAGGGACTCAGATCTACGAGCGACGTGGTGTTGCCGTGATACGCAGCCTCGAGCACGATCATATCGCGGTTACCCGTGTACGCGCGCGTGAGCCGCAGCGCGAGCTCGTTCGCCTCGCTCGCCGAGTTCACGACGTAGCACACGTCGAGCGATGCCGGGAAGGTCGCGAGCAGGCGATCCGCGTACTCGACGAGGAGGTCGCTCAGATAACGCGTGTTGGTGTTGAGCAGTCGCATTTGACTTACGGCCGCATCAACCACACGCGGATGCGAGTGCCCGACGTGCGGCACGTTGTTGTACGCGTCGAGATAGCGTCTGCCCACATCATCGTAGAGATGCTGCATCCAGCCCCGCACGATCTTCACCGGCTCGCGGTACGCGATGCTGAGATTGCCCCCGATCACCGCGCGTCGCTCGGCGAGCGTCCCGGCGCGGTCCAGCCCCGGTGGAGGGAATCGATCGAGCGGCACCCGCGCGAGGAGATTCGGATCCGGGCAAAGCGCTCGCCACACCGCGCGCTGTGACGGACGCGCGACACCGGGGAAGCTCGTGCCGAGATCGAGGATGTCGGTGACGATCTGGAAATGCAGATGAGGTGTCCATCCGCCGTTCACGGCAGCAGGGCCGAGCGTAGCGATCTTCTCGCCTGCCTTGACTGTGCGCCCGGGTACGAGGGCGTCGAGCGATTTCCGACTCAGATGCCCGTACAGCGTGAAAAACGGCGTGCCGTCATCGGTGTCGTGACGCAGCACGACGACCGGTCCGTAGTCGAGCGGTGCGCGTTCGTCACGCGAGGCGTGGACCACGCCATCGAGCGGCGCAAACACCGGTGTGCCCACCGCCGCGAACAGATCGAGCCCAATGTGGATCGTGCGGGAGTCGATCGACCGATCGGCATCACCGCCGAACATCGGCGCCGTGTAAATGAGACGTGCCTCGTCGTAGCGCCCGATCGAAAGCGTGACACCGGCCGTTCGCATCGCGCCGAATATCCGTTCGGTGACATCCGGCTCGGCATTGGTCGCCGGATCGCCGACGATGAACGGACTGGAAACTCCGAAATCGAGCACGATGCTCGGCGCTCGCTGCGGATCGATGCCGAGGAGCGGAGAAACGGATTCGAGGCGCTGCACGTACTCGACCACGCGATCGCTCGCCGGTGAGATGCGTTTGCCCGCTGCCTCGCGAAACACTGCCTCAGCGAGCGAAAATGGAATCTCCGCGAGAAGAGGCAGCGTGCGCGAGATCGCTGACTGACTCACGCCGAGATACTCGTTGTCGGGACGCTGCCGCCGCTGGTCGGCGGCGATGCAGGCGCTCGTGCACAGCCTGAGCGCGACCAGTCCGAAAAGCGCGGCCAGCTCATCGCTAGTTGGCGAGATGCGCTCGCTGTAGCCTCTCACGAGCTGCGCCGCGATGGAGAGCGGATCGCCCTCGCCTAAGATGACGTACGCGATCGCAATCGCGAGATCTGCTATGCGATAGCTGTGCGTTATGTCTCCGAAGTCGACTACTCCGGTGACCGACTGAGCGGCGGACTCGATGTCCGCGCCGCCGCCCACCAGCACGTTGTAGTCGTTCGGATCGCCGTGGATCGCCGAGCGGGGTAGGCGATCGAGCAGCGGCGCGACTCGCTGGTCGAACGTAGCCATCAGTCGGTCAACGGTGCGTCCGAGCTCGGCATCGGTGACGAGCCCCCGATAGCGCGACACGATCTCGCGGCCGCGCGCGAGATCCCAGTAGAAATCGCGATGGATGGCCGGCGTGTCGAAGTCCTCCAGTGCAGCGGCGAGCGCGCCCACGCCGCGCCCGAAATCCACGAGTAGCTCGCTCGAACGGCGCGTGGCGAGTCCGAGCGGCCTTCCCGGGAGCCACGAGATCACCCAGGCGAGATGCTCGCGACCATCGATGCCAGCGACGGTCACGAGTGACTCACCAGCGGCGGTGCGCAACACCCGCGGCGTGAAGTCGAGACGAGTCGCCACGTGGCTCATCGCGGCTTGCTGCGCCTCGAGTATTGCGCGCTGCTCGAGGGCGTTCGCAATCTTGAGCACGACGCGCTCGCCATTCGGACGCTCGATCCGAAAGTTCTGATCACGCTCGCTCGTCAGCTCGCTTGCAACGCCATCGATGCCGAAGTGCTCGCGCGCGACGCGCTCGGCTGTGGGAGTGTCGAAGCGAGGGGTGTGCTCGAGCATGGTGAACGAAGCTAGCGCCGAGGGACGCCGGCTGTAAGGCGAGAGCGGCCCTCGATCAGGAGTATGCTCGAGATGCTGAGCTTCCCGAAGTTCGCGGACGGTGTGAGGAGCGAGTCTGGCCGTGGCCCCTCCGCGATATTCCGCATCTCCGTGACGCCGTCCAGTGGTAAACCGATAAGCAGACCTCACTTGCATTTGCGATTCTCGCGCCGGGTACGGCGTGATTTTCGCACTATGCTTTGACAGAAACAATCAGTCGTCGGCCTCCGCCACGGACGTACCTCGCCGTTCCGTCCGGCTGAAAGGTTGTTCCTTCACGAGACCACGAATGTCGCCAACATCCTCCGGACGCGCTATCACTCGCATACCGGCGCCGTTGTTCTTCTGGTCGACAGCGCCTGCACTGATCTCGCAGGTCGCCCCTTTGGTCCCTGAAGTCCTTCGGCTTCATACGCGCACTGCGCAAACGCCGGAATGATGCCGAAGCTCATGCGGGTCCTTCGCCAGGCCGGCTCTCGTCTAGAGGATGTGTTCGGCAGTATCTGGTTCGTGCCCGCAACGATAGTGTGCGGATGCGTGATCGCGGCGGTCGTGCTGATCGACATCTCAACGCTCGTGAGCACCAAAGCGCTGGCCCAGTTTCCGAGACTCTTCGGAGCCGGCGCTGCGGGCGCGCGCGGGATGCTTTCCACTATCGCCGGCTCGATGATCACCGTGGCAGGCGTGACCTTCTCGATCACGATCGCTGCGGTGGCGCAGACCTCGGCGCAGTATACGCCGCGTGTTCTGCGCACGTTCATGAGCGACCGTGCGAACCAGACAGTGCTCGGAAGCTTCCTGGGGATTTTCGCCTACTGCCTCGTTGTTTTGCGAACGATACGCGGCGGTGACGAGGGGGCCTTCGTGCCGCCCACAGCGGTGCTCGGCGGCTTTCTCCTTGCGCTGGTGGGCGTGGCGGTGCTCATGTACTTCATCGTTCACATCACCCAATCGCTCGAGGCCGAGTCGGTTCTCGATCGGGTTCGGAGTGAGACCGAGCGCGCGATCGATCGCCGATTTCCCCACCAGTTGGGTGAGGCGGTCGAAGTCCGGGTGGATGCGGCGCCACCTTCCACGATACGCAGTGCATGGCGGCCGATGCTCGCACACAAATCGGGCTACGTGGAGCATGTCGACGAGGAGGGGCTGCTCGCTTTTGCCTGCGACCGTGGTCTCGTGATTGAAATGCTCCGCGGGGTAGGGGCCTTTGCCGTCGCCGGCACTGCGTTGGCG
The DNA here is from genome assembly GCA_040006195.1 of Gemmatimonadota bacterium. Taxonomy (GTDB): domain Bacteria; phylum Gemmatimonadota; class Gemmatimonadetes; order Gemmatimonadales; family Gemmatimonadaceae; genus FEN-1250. The sequence continues at coordinate 4,268 of JBDTXL010000300.1, forward strand.
AGAGTTGCGACCTCGCTTCCGCGCGGTCAAACGACGGCTTCGGGAAACGACGAAGAGGCGGATCGTGAGTCGATCGAGCACGAGCTCAACCGTCTGTACGCCATCTCGCCTGTCCGCAGCTTCCGGCAGGACGCGGCGTTCGGGATCGTGCAGTTAGTGGACATTGCGATCAAGGCGCTTTCGCCTGGCGTGAACGACACGACCACGGCAGTTACGTCTCTGGGCCACCTCACTGCCGTTCTCGCCCGCTTGGCGCCGCGACGAATGCCTGAGCCGATTCGACTTGCGAATGGTGTCGTGCGCGTGATCGCGATCTCGCCGACCTTCTCCGGCCTCGTTGGCCAAGCGTTGGACGATGTTCGCCGAAGCGCCGATGGCAACGTCACAATACTGGATAAACTGATCGAAGCGTTGCGCACCGTTGGCGAGTGCACTCGAGAGCTGCAGCGTCGACAGGTGCTCGCGGAACAGATTCGCTTCATCGCAGAATTAATCCCGCGCACGGTAGAAGCACCCGAGGACCGCGCTTTCCTCGTACGACGTACTGAAATCGCCTCCCGTCAGCTCTCGCTGCCTCTGACCACTTGACGGTGGCGGCACGAGAGAAGCGCTCCTCGCCGGAATTCAGCGCAGTGCTGCCGATTTGCAATCGTTACGGGGCGGCGCACGGCGTGATGACGATGATCGTTGCGAGCTGCACGGAGCAAGCAAGCAGAAACACCGAGCTCGCGAGCACGCCCGCGAACGCCATGAATCGCGTGCGACCCTCCCCGGTTTCCGCCAGCGCTTCCTCGGGAGCGCTCGCGCTCGCGGCGCCGCTGTGCTGCTGATGCTCGTCTCGTGCCGCACGCCAATTTCGCACGGCCAGCACAGTCGCCAATGCCGAAGCGAGAATAGCACCCACGCTGATCGCGAATAACATCGTTCCGAGTGACGACATCGTCGGCATGTCGAGAGGTACGAGTCGCGGGAAGCAGGCGTGAGAGGACAACGAGAGGTTCGCAATCGTCTGCACGCCCCACGCAGCCGGAGCGGCGCCGAGCGCGATCCAGAGGGCCGCCACGTGCACGCGTTCGCGGGACGGCGCCGGATGCGTTGGTCGCGGCGCGGCGCCGCGGGAAGTTTGCCCGATGCCGCTCATGCGCGTAGATGCGGCGTGATGTACAGCGCGCTGAACACTGCGAGCCAGACGATGTCGACGAAATGCCAGTAGATGGTGGCGTTGGTCACCGCATCGTGGTGCGCTGCGGAGAAATGACCGCGGAACGCGCGAATCAGCACGACCGTCAACATGATGAGCCCCACGAACACGTGCGCGCCGTGAAAGCCGGTGATCATATAGAAGAGTGAGCCGTAGGCATCGTACGTCGCGGAAATCGTTTCGCGCGAGTACTCGAGTGCCTGTAGTCCGAGAAAAATCACGCCGAGCAGTATGGAACTCGCCACCCCAGCGCGCAGACCCGACGTATTGCCACGCGCGATCGCCCGCTCGGCCCAGATGGCGGAGATGCTGCTCGCGATGAGGATGGCCGTGTTCGCCAAAGGCAACGCAAGCGTCGGAGTCGTACTCGGCCATGGATTCGTCGCCATGGACGACAGATAGAAATAGCTGAACAGAAGGTAGATGAAGAATGCGCCTTCAGTCGCCACCACGGCGAGCATGCCCCAACGTCCTACGCTGCGCGCCCCGCTCGCGCCGACGGGAAGCTCGCCGAGCTCCGTGCGCTGCATACCGTCGGGAGCCGTTTCTGCTTGCGGCCAGAGCCACACGATCACGGCCGCCGTACTTGCAGCGAGCGCGACGCCGGCCAACCAGAGCAATGAGAAGAGAAATCCGAAAGCAGCCGCGAGAAGTAGCGTTCCGAGGGTGAGCGGGAGATAGCTATCCGCCGGCATGCGCATGATCGCGGCGGCGTCCGCATCGAGCGGCGTCGTCGCCAACGTCTCGCGCTTCTCATCGAGCACCAGCTCCGAGTGGAAGACCGTTCGGCCGGATCCTTCGTCGAGGCGGTTCTCCCACAGTGGATGTCTGCTGGCCACGATCGGAATCGTCTCGAAGTTGTACGGCGGCGGCGGAGAAGGCACGCTCCATTCGAGCGTCGCACCGTCCCATGGATTCGCGCCCGCCACCTTGCCACGCGATCTGCTGCGCCAGACGTTGATGGCGAAAAGCAGAATGCCCGCCGCAAAAATAAATGCGCCGACGGTCTCGATCAGATTGTAGACGTCCCATCCCAAACCCGAGGGATAAGTATATACGCGTCGTGGCATGCCGAGCAGCCCGACGATGTGCATGGGAAAGAAAAGCACGTTGATGCCGACGAACATCAGCCAGAAATTCCAGTTCCCGAGCCGCTCGTTCATGAGTCGGCCGGTGAACTTTGGAAACCAGTAGTAGACGCCGGCAATTACCGGAAAGACGTTGATGCCGACGAGCACGTAGTGCAGGTGTGCGACGACGAAATAGCTGTCGGTGAGCTGCCAGTCGAAGGGGACGGCGGCCGTCATCACGCCGGAGACGCCACCGATCACGAAGAGCAGAATGAACCCGACGAGAAATTTCATCGCCGCGGGATACCACGGACGACCGTTCCAGATCGTCGCGATCCAGGCGAACACGCCAACGGCGCTCGGAATCGCGATGACGAGACTCGCGCCGCCGAAGAATGCGAGCGCGAGTGGAGCGATGCCTGTGGCGAACATGTGATGGAGCCAGACACCGAATCCGAGCACTGCCGTCGCGACGGTCGACATGGCGACGAATGTGTATCCCACGAGTGGCCGCCGGCAGAAGGTGGGCAGGGCATCGGACACGATGCCCATGGCCGGTAACACGATGATGTAGACCCATGGATGTGCGAACATCCAGAACAGATGCTGCCAGAGAAGAGGATGACCACCGGCGCTCGCGTCGAAGAAATGCGTTCCGTAGCGCCGGTCGAGGAAGAGCA
>JBDTXL010000301.1:0-4448 GCA_040006195.1 Gemmatimonadota bacterium
CTGGGCGATGTGATTGAACTCGTTGTCGAGCGTGGCGCCGCCGAGATGGAAGATCGACGATGTAGCGTTCACACTTTTTCCGTCGGGAAGCTTCTCGATGAATGTCTCGTCGCGCGTGGTGCTCACGAGCTCGGCCACGCGATCCATCGCCCACTCGATGTCTACCTCCTCCCACTCGAGCGCGCCCGGCTTGCGATGCAGCACTTTCGTGGGGCGATTGACGTTCTTGTGGAGCTGATAGATCGCCGCGCCCTTGGGACACAGCGTGCCTTCGCTGTGCGGGCTGCGCGGATCGCCCTCGATGTTGACGATCTCGCCTTCCTTCACGTGGATCAGCGTTCCGCAGCCCACGGAACAGAAGGGGCAGATGCTCGGCACCGTCTTGCTACCGGTGATGCGGAGCTGCTGCGCCTTCGCGCGCGCAGGAGCAAGCGCGAGGCCGAGTCCGACGACGCCACCGAGCGCGGTGCCAGCGCCGGCCCCGGCGGTGTAGCGGAGAAAATCTCGACGAGAGAGATCCACGAATCTCCGAATGAAATACTCGAACGACCGTGCTGCGGTGGGACGCTACGCGCGCGATGCGCTGCGCGCGCGCCCCGGCATTCCGACAAGCATAAGGGAGCGCCCGGTCAATCCAATACCTCGGTTGGCGTATCTCGGAATTTCTGCGTGGCGAACACGACGGCAGCACCAGGAGCCAGTGCACCGATCGACTACGGGTCTTCCCCGCCCGGCGGTCCGTAGAACATCACCCAGACCGTCAGGTCATCGGTGAAGTCTTCGAAGCAGTGGATCGTACCCGCCGGAACGAACAGCAGCTCGCCCGGGGTGAACGGCTTCCGCGTGGTGCCGCAGATGAATACGCCGCGCCCCTGCACCACCACGTACACCTCGTCGCGCGCGTGCGGGCTTTGAGCGTCCGCGCCGCGCGGCGCGTAGATCCCCGCCTCGAGGGTGCCGTGTCTATACACGATCATGTACTGCTCGTCCGGCGGCGACGGGAGCGCCGCCATCGCCTTGTCGATGTCGATCTGAAAGCCGTCGCTCACGCGCCCTCGCTCATTCGCCGTAGGGGATCCAGATGTTCTTCACCTGCGTCGCCTCGCGCAGAAACACGGTCCCCTCCGCGCGCGCATGGAACCAGTCGAGCGGCGACGTTTGTACGAACGTGCGCTTCATGTTCGAGGCGGATGCACGCTCGACCGCGGCCCCTCCCTCGGCGGAGCCGTGATACCACACTGCAGTCACATCATCGTGCTCGGCGAGCACGAGCGCGAGCGCATCTCTCGTGCCCGTGACGATGTTCACGACGCCGTCGGGTACGTCCGACGTCTCGAGCACGGAGTACAGATCGGTCGCCGCGAGCGGCGCGCTCCCCGACGGAATCGCGACGACGGTGTTTCCCATCGCGATTGCCGGCGCGACGAGTGAGATGAAGCCGAGCAGCGGCGAGTCATCAGGTGCGGCGATCCCGATCACGCCCATGGGTTCGTGCATTGCGAGCGCGACACCACGGATCGACGGATCGTGCACGGCGCCATCGTACTTGTCGGCCCACGCGGCGTAGGTAAACAGCCGCGAGAGCGAGGCCTCGATCTCTCGCGCGCCGTCGCCGCCGGTCATGCCCTGGATGCGCGCGGCGAATTCGCCGGCGCGAGCGGCGAGATTCTCGGCGAGGTAGTAAAGCACCTGTGCGCGCGCGTGCCCGCTCGTGCGCGCCCAACCAGCCGCCGCGTGCGCCGCTTCCACGGCATTTCGAATGTCCTTGCGATTCCCTTCCGCGACTTCGCCGAGGAGCGCGCCGATGACGCCCTCGATGCGCCGCGAACCGCCGCCATCCGGGCGCACCTGCCTGCCGCCGATGAAGAGCTTGGGGGTGCGATCGATTCCGGGGAGCGACGTGAGCGCGGGCGCGGGCGACGACGGCGCTCGTTCGGACGGCGCGCGCGACTCGGCGAGGGGAATCGACGGCGCGTGCAGATACTCGTACATCCCTTCGCGCCCGCCCTCACGCCCGAAGCCCGACTCGCGATATCCACCGAAGCCCACCGCGGCATCGAAGAGATTCGACGAGTTGACCCACACGACTCCCGCCTTGATCTTCGGCGCCACGTCGAGAGCGAGGTTGATGTTCTCCGTCCACACGCTCGCCGCGAGCCCGTAGGGCGTGTTGTTCGCGAGCGCCACGGCCTCGCTCGGCGTGCGAAACGTCATGCTCACGAGCACTGGTCCGAAGATCTCGGTCTGCGCGATCATGGCGCTCGGACTCACGCCGGTGAAGAGCGTTGGCGGATAGAAGGAGCCATTGGTCGGACATGCCCACGACGGCTGCCACATGGCGGCGCCGTCGTCGACTCCCTGCTTCACCAGCGACCGGATGCGCTCGAGCTGCGAGGGCGAGACGATCGCGCCGATGTCCATCGACTTGTCGAGCGGCGCGCCTATCCGGAGCGTCTCCATCCGCGCGCGGAGCTTGGCGGTGAGAGTGGCCGCGATTCCCTCGTGCACCAGCAGACGCGATCCTGCGCAGCACACCTGCCCCTGATTGAACCAGATCGCGTCGACGACTCCCTCTACCACGCTGTCGAGATCTGCGTCATCGAAGACTATGAACGGGCTCTTCCCTCCGAGTTCGAGCGAGAGCCGCTTCCCCGATCCCGCCGTAACGACGCGAATCTGCTTCCCGACCTCGGTCGATCCCGTGAATGCGATCTTGTCTACGCCGCCATGCTCGACGAGCGCCTTCCCGGTGCTGCCATCGCCCGTGACGACGTTCAGCACGCCGGGCGGCAGTCCCGCCTCGTGCGCGAGCTCCGCGAAGGCGATTGCCGTGAGCGACGTGAATTCCGCCGGCTTGAGCACCACCGTGTTCCCCGCCGCGAGCGCGGGCGCGATCTTCCACGCCATCATCAGCAGCGGGAAATTCCACGGAATGATCTGGCCGATCACGCCAACCGGTGCGTAGCCGGGAAATTCCGCGTCGCGCAGCTGCGCCCAGCCGGCGTGATGGTAGAAGTGACGCGCGACGAGCGGCACGTCGATGTCGCGAGTCTCGCGAATGGTCTTGCCGTTGTCGAGCGTCTCGAGCACCGCGAGGAAGCGCGAATGCTTCTGCACCGTGCGTGCGAGCGCGTATAGATGCCTGGCTCGCACATGTCCCGCGAGCGCCGCCCACGCCGGGTACGCAGCGCGTGCCGCTCTCACCGCCGCGTCGATATCCGCCGCGCTTCCCTGCGCCACTCGGCCGAGCAGCGTGCCCGTTGAAGGATCGAAGGACTCGAAGCGCGTACCGCTCTCGGGCTCGGTCCACTCACCGCCGATGTAATGCCCAAACTCGCCGCCGTGCTTAGCCAGCCACGCGCGCGCCGTCGCGTCGCTCTCCGGCGCCGGCCCGAAGTCTAGAGTTGCGGACGAATAGAGATCTGCAATAGTCGCCACGCTCACACCATCGGATGACGGTTCGCTGCAGAATATCGCCCCGTCACGTAATGCTCCAGCTGTCGCTCGATGTCGGTCAGCAGTCCGCTCGCGCCGAAGCGAAAGAGATGCGGCAAGAGCCAGCGGTCGCCAAGCTCTTCCTTGATCATGATCAGCCACTCGAGCGCGCTCTTCGCACTGCGGATTCCCCCCGCCGGCTTGAGCCCAACCGCGTAGCCGGTCTCTTCCTCGTACGCGCGAATCATCCGCGTCATCACGAGCCCCACCGGGAGCGTCGCGTTCGCCGTCTCCTTTCCCGTCGAAGTCTTGATGAAGTCGGCGCCAGCCATCATCGCCACCCGGCTCGCGCGCGCGACGTTGCTCAGTGTCGCGAGCTCGCCCGTCGCGAGGATCGCCTTCATGTGCGCGTCTCCGCAGGCCTCGCGAAAGGTGCGCACCTCCGAGTACAGCGCGTCCCAGTGGCCGAGCAGCACATGCGCGCGCGTGATCACGATGTCGATCTCGCGCGCGCCGGCCTCCACCGATGCGCGAATCTCATCGACGCGCTGTGCCATCGGCGACAGCCCCGCCGGAAATCCCGTCGACACCGCCGCCACCGGAATTCCCGATCCCTCGAGCGCGTGCACCGCCGTTGGCACGAGTGTGTGATACACGCACACCGCGCCGACCTTGATCTCGAGGTCGCGCACGCCGAGCGCGTCGACGATGTCCGCGCGCAGCGGACGCCGCGCTTTCGCGCAGAGCCGCTCGACCGTTCCCGGAGTGTCGTCGCCCGAGAGCGTCGTGAGATCGATGCAGGAGATGGCGCGCAGGAGCCACGCCGCCTGATATTCCTTTTTCACGGTGCGACGCGCGGGGATCGTCGCCGCGCGGCGCTCCACAGCGCTCCGGTTCACGCGGATCGACGCGATCTCCTCGGCGTTGAGCGGCATCCCGGGATTTCGCTCCGCGCCGTCGTGCAGCCTGAGCGCTCGATGATGTGAGCCGCCCGATTGCTGCGTGCGAATCTC
>JBDTXL010000302.1:0-1529 GCA_040006195.1 Gemmatimonadota bacterium
CGCGCTTTCTCGAGATCGGGCTGCTCCTCGCCTACGACAAGTACGATGGCCAGGCCCCCGCTGCCGGCGTCGTCACCGGACTCGTGATGGTGAATGGGCGGGAGTGTGTCGTCGTCGCGAATGACGCGACGGTGAAGGCGGGATCGTGGTGGCCCGAGACCATCCAGAAAATTCTGCGAGCTCAGGAGATCGCGATGCGCTGCCGCATCCCGATCGTGTATCTCGTCGACTCGTCCGGCGTCAACCTCCCCTATCAGGGCGGGGTGTTTCCCGGGCAGTACGGCGCGAGTCGTATTTTCTACTATAACTCCATCATGCGCCGCTACCTGCGCATTCCGCAGTTCTCGGCCGTCATGGGTCCGTGCATTGCGGGGGGCGCCTATCTTCCCGCGCTCTCCGACGTGATCCTGATGGTGGAAGGCACGTCCTTCATGGGGCTCGGCGGTCCGAATCTGGTGAAGGGCGCAACGGGACAGGTGATCGACTCGGAGTCGCTCGGCGGCGCGAGCACCCATACCGAGAAGTCTGGGGTCGCGCACTACAAGGTGGCGGACGACCAGGCGTGCATCACGAAGCTCCGCGAGCTGATCGACCGGCTCCCGGTTACCAACGACACGAAGCGTCCCGGCGCCAGTGCGCATGCGTCAGCCGCGTCGCTCGACGCGATTCTCCCGGCCGATCATCGCATGTCCTACGACATGCACGCGCTGCTCCGCGCGATCGTCGACGATGGCAAGCTCGATGAGATGCAGGGAGAGCTCGCGAAGGAGATGATCTGCGGCGATGCGAGCATCGATGGACTCCCCGTCGGGATCATCGCGAATCAGCGCGGTCTCGTGAAGGGTCGCGCCGGTGAGCGCCCGCGCTTTGGCGGAATCATCTACGCCGAGAGCGCGGAAAAAGTCGCGTACTTCATCGATCGGTGTGACCGCCAGGGCATCCCGCTGCTCTTCGTGCAGGATGTGTCGGGGTTCATGGTCGGGCCCGAGGCCGAGCACGAGGGGATCATTCGCGCGGGCGCGCGCTTCGTCGAGGCAATGGCGACGGCGATCGTTCCGAAGATCACGCTCACCGTGAATCACGCCTCGGGCGCGGGCTACTACGCGATGGCGGGGCAGGGCTTCGACCCCGACTTCGTCTTCAGCTGGCCGACGGGGCGCATGGGAGTGATGGAGGGGGAGGCCGCCGTGCAGGCGGTGCACGGGCCAACGCTCGAGGCGAATCGCGCCGCGGGCACGAAGCTCTCGCCCGAGATGGAGCAGACCGTCGGTGAGATGCGCGCCGACTACGACGAGCAGCTCGACGCTCGCTTTGCTGGCGCGCGCGGCTTCATCGACGCGATCGTATATCCCGAGGAGACGCGCGAGGTGCTGGCTTTTGCGCTTCGCGCAGCGCTCCACAATCGCGGTCCGCACCTCGGCGCTTTCTCGCTTCCCGCGCAGCTGAGCGTGAACGCGTGAGCAGGATCGTTCGAATAGCCGCGGGGCAGGGTTTCTGGGGCGACTGGCTCGAGGCGCCGCGGCGGCAGG
>JBDTXL010000303.1:0-2440 GCA_040006195.1 Gemmatimonadota bacterium
GCCCTTCGCGATGCGATCGCCATGAGCGATGGCGTCGTCAGCCCGCCGAGTGAAGCGATCGGAATGCTGAGATAGAAGAGCGCTCCCGTGTATGCCGCGGCAATGACCAGCGAGCTCAGTGCGCCAAGGGAGATCCCGAGCAGAAGTGCCCTGCGCTCGCCCATGCGCCTCACAATCGGACCGATGAGAAACGCCGACGCGATAGCGGCGTTCACGAGACTCAATCCACCCGCGACGTAGAACGGGAGGCGCAGGCTGATGTCGTTGAGCACGCCACCCACCGTCGGACCGATGATGAAGCCGAGCCCGAAGGCGGGGCGGAGCAGTCCGAATTTCGCAGCGCCGCCATCACGAGATAGTCGATGCCCACCCGAGGTTGGAGAGCAGCACCACGGGGCGGCGTCCTTGTCGGTCGGAGAGCGCGCCGACGATCGGCGAGGCCAGAAACTGCATCGCCGCCCACACGAAGCCGAAGAGTCCCACCACGCGCGTCGCGTGCGAGACATCGCCGCCCTCGAATGCGACCACGAGCTTCAGGAGCACTGGCGCCATGATCCCGAGCGCGAGCATGTCGAGCGCGACGGTGAGGAAGATGAATGCGAATGCCGCGCGCGACGGACGGATCATCAGGGGACGTAGCGGGCGACACCCATGCACGTGACGGCGATGAGTATGAGTACCATTATCATGCGCCCCGCGTTGTACAGCCGACCCTGCAACCGACCGAGCTCCGCCGCCTGCTCGGCTGACGGCGGGCCGCCGGACGCCTGGACCAACGCGCCGAGCGCGCCCATGCGCTTTGCCGCCGGCGCGTTGACGAACATCCCGTAGACAGCCGCGAGAATTCCGAAGGCTGCACCGAAAGAGAAGGTGCGACCCGGTCCGGTATGCACCCACGCGGGTCCGAAGGCCGAGATGTCGAGATAGAAGAGCGAGAGCCCCGAGAGAATGGTTACGGCCATGAGCGCGATCAGCTGTTTCGGGAGGCCTTGCACGCGCACGAGTTGCTGCATCACGACACCGCCCGCAGGTCCTGCGCCGCGTATCGCTGGAAGTAGAAGCCAGCTGATGAAGATCAGAGCGCCGGCCCATGTTACGCCGGCGATGACGTGGATGAAGCGCGCGAGCAGAAAGACGTACCTGTCGTTCATGTGATTGTTGGGAGCGAGGTGACGACGAAAACAATAGCCCGCTACTCTATTGCCCATCCCCTCGGCGCGCCAGCCATTCTCATGGTATCGGTCTCATAGAAAAAGTGCATTCGCTCCTTGCACCCTTTCCCGTCCACTGCCATGATTGCGCTCGTCGTTCCGCTCGCGCTTCTGCTGGTCGCGATTCGCCGCAACGGCGGTGTCTTCGCCGCGTTCCTGCTGCTGATGCTCTTCGCCGTGAGGATGTGACGTGTATCTATGGCGCGACGAAAGCGAGGAGCTATCGGTTTGGCCGTGGAGTGACGGCGGCCGGCGCGCCGCGAACGAAGGCGATGTAGTCGGTGGGCGACGGTTCAGCTCCGGCGCCCCGAACCACCATGGCAACCTGCCCGCGGTGATAGCAGCCGTGAAGTACTACCTGAAGCAGCATGTCCTCTACCGTCGAGTGGAAGGCATGGCCGGCGGTATTGCTGTAGGCGACTTTCCGCTGCAGCTGCTCGGGGGAGTCAGTCGCGATGATCTCACGCAGCGCCGCCGCGTTCTCGACCGCGAGCTCGGCCGCCGCGGCGAGCGTGAGCTGGGGCCACACCTTCACGCGGGGCGCTCGCTCGTGGATGCGCGAAAGCCAGATGTGCTCGGTGCCGAGGACGTGCGCGTAGAGGTCGAGCGCGCGCGCGTCTGGATGCACCATCGCGCGAAGGGAGTCGAGCACGCGCCTGTCCGCCCATTCGAGATGGTCGAGCAGCTTGCTCAGCTGCCGGTGAGCGGAATCCCGAGCCTCAGTCGGCATACGGATAATCGGGATCCGCGAGGCGCGAGGCGCGCGCGGACGCTTCTGGCCCCGCGATCTCTCGCGCGAGCTGCAGCAGCATCGGGCTCAGATGCTCTCCGTATCGTAGCAGGCTAGCAGCGCGCGCCCGTCGCGCCAGCAGGAACGCGAGAAAAGGCTGATCGGCTTTCTGCGCGTTGCAGGCGGGGCAGCACAACACGAGGTTGTCGCGGCGATCGTACGCCGTCTGTCCGCGCCGTGGCGTCACGTGGTCGAGCGTCATCAGCTCGGCGTCGAAGCGTCGCTCACAATACGCGCAGACGGAGCCGTGTCGCGAGAGCAGCCATTCGCGCGTGGCCTGGTACGCATTCCGGCTGGTTGGTACCGACGTCAGGCGCGGGGCAGCGCTCGTTCTTCGGCGCGGACGTCGGGGGCGGCGGGGTGTGGTCACCGGTTGCAGCGTGTGGTCATGAGTCATTTGAAAGATAGCCTTCTCCGGTACACTTGGCACCGGGCGAAC
>JBDTXL010000304.1:0-4655 GCA_040006195.1 Gemmatimonadota bacterium
GTGACGAAGCACATCCTCCTCTTCGGCCTCGTTGCGGGCGTGCTGATCGCCGCTCTCAACCTCGTCGAGTATCAGTATCTCGTGATCGAGCACTCCGTCGAGATCTATGGAGGGCTGATCGCTGCCGTCTTCTCGGCCACCGGCATCTGGCTCGGCCTGCGCATGACGCGCGCGAAGGAGACCGTAGTGGTGCGCGAGGTCGAAGTCCGCGAGATCGTGGTGCCCGCCCCGTCGACGTTCGTGCGCAACGACGCGCGCGTCGAATCGCTCGGCGTCACCCCGCGTGAGCTCGAGATTCTCGAGCTGATCGCGAGCGGATTGAGCAACAGGGAGATCGCGGAGAAGGTCTTCGTCAGTGAAAACACCGTGAAAACGCACTCGAGCCGACTGTTCGACAAGCTCGGTGCGAGACGCCGGACGCAGGCGGTTCAGATCGGCAAAGAGGCAGGGCTGATCCCCTGAGGTCCTTTCCTGGGCATCCGAAAGTGTGATTTTCGGCTTCGCAGCCGAAAATCATCCGAAAGTATGACGCCGCAGAGCGCTCGAGATCATATCCTCGTCGCAACCTCAGACCAGCGGAGCACGACCATGAAAAGAATCGTACTGACCTTCGGCTTTATCGCCGGCGCCTTCTTCGCGCTGGTGGTGACGATTACCATGGTGATGCACGATCACGTGGGCTCGACCTTCGGCTACGTGTTCGGCTACACGACGATGGTGCTGGCCTTTCTCATGGTGTACTTCGGGATTCGCTCGTATCGCGACAACGTGGCAGGCGGAGTGATCAGCTATTGGAGGGGATTCGCGGTGGGCATCTCGATCACGCTCATCGCCAGTGCGTGCTACGTCGCCAGCTGGGAAATCGTGTATCGCGAGTTCGCTCCTGACTTCTACGATAAGTACGCCGCGAGTACGGTCGCCAGAGCACGCGCATCCGGAGCCCCGCAGGCGGTGATCGACAAGAAGACGAAGGATGCCGAGCAGATGGTCGAGTGGTCCAGAAATCCATTGATCAACGTAGCGATGACATTCATCGAGCCGTTCCCGGTCGGGCTTCTGTTCACACTCGCGAGCGCGGGAATTCTGCGGCGCAAAAAGCGCGCGCTTGGCGCGCCGACGACAGTGGCGGGCGCGGTGCCGATCGCCGGGCGATGAGAGATGAGCGGTGAGTGGCTCGTCAACGGCTCGTCACGTCACCTTCGTGCGCGCGTGATATTCCGGCCGGTCCCATGTACCTTCGGCCAGAATGTTCTTCAGAATCGCCACCGCATCCCATAGCTCCGCAAAGCCGACGTACAGGGGCGTGAAGCCGAAGCGCAGGATGTCGGGTGCGCGGAAGTCTCCGATCACGCCGCGATCGATCAGCGCCCGCATCACCGGCCACGCGTCGCGATATGAGTAGCAGAGTTGGCTGCCGCGCATCTCCGGCACGCTCGGAGTGACGAGCGACAGAACATCGTGTCCGATCTCCTGCTCGACGAGCGCGTCGAAGATCGATGTCTGCGCCACGGACTTGGTGCGCAGCGCATCGATCGATGCCTCGAGCATGAGGTCGACGCCCACCTCGAGCGCGGTCAGGCTCAGAATCGGCGGCGCGCCAACCGCGAGCCGCTCGATCCCCTCCCCCGGCCGATATGATGGCTCGAAGGTGAACGGAGATGCATGCCCGAGCCATCCGCTCAACACGGGTGTGATGCCGGCCTGGTGCCGCCGCGCAACGTACAGAAATGCCGGCGCGCCCGGGCCGCCGTTGAGGTACTTGTAGCCGCAGCCAACTGCAAAGTCGACATTCGCGCTCGTTACGTTGACTGGCACGGCGCCGGCGGAGTGCGCGAGGTCCCAGAGCATGATCGCACCGCGCGCGTGCGTGAGCTCGGTGATGCGCTGCATGTCGTGCATGCGGCCCGTGCGATAGTTGACATGGGTGAGCATCACCACAGCGACATCGTCGCCGATCGCGCCGTCGATGTCATCCGCTTCCATGAGCCTGAGCTCGTGTCCGAGCTTCAGCTGCCGGATCAATCCCTCGGCGATATAGAGATCGGTCGGAAAGTTGCTTTTCTCCGAGATGATGACGCGACGATCGGGCCGCAGCTCGAGCGCAGCCGACAGCATCTTGAAAAGATTGACCGACGTCGAATCGGCGACGATGGTCTCGCCCGCATCCGCGCCTATGAGTCTGCCGATCTTCGCGCCGATGCGCTTCTGGATGTCGATCCATCCGTGGATGTTCCAGCTTCGAATCAGATCGCGTCCCCACTCCGCCTCTACCACCTCGGCAACCCGCTTCGGCGTCGCGCTCGGCATCGCGCCCAGCGAATTGCCGTCGAGATAGATGACGCCTTCCGGGAGAGTGAAACGGTCGCGGAACGCGCGCACGGGGTCGGCGCGGTCGAGCGCTTCGAGGTCGGCGCGAGTGATCGATTTACTCATTTGACTCTATAGCTCCGTTCGCACGTTCCAGAGCTCCGGGAAGAACGTGACGTCGAGCACCTGCCGGAGATAGTCGACTCCTGCGGTACCGCCGGTACCGCGCTTCCGACCGATAATACGCTGAACCGTCGTCACGTGCCTGAAGCGCCACTGCTGGAACCAGTCCTCGAGATCGATCAGCTCTTCTGCGAGCTGGTAGAGATCCCAGTAGCGCCGAGGGTCGCGATAGACGTCGGTCCACGCGGCGAGCACCGATGCATTTGCGCGGTAGGGCTCGCGCACATCGCGCGCGAGGACGCCAGCATCGATGGCGAAGCCGCGACGGCCGAGCAGGCGAATGGCTTCATCGTAGATGCTGGGCGTCTCGAGCGCCTGCTGGAGATCCGCGTGGAGATCGACGCGATGGGTGTGCGGCGCGAGCATCGCCGCTTGCTTGTTCCCGAGGGCGAACTCGATCATTCGATACTGCGCGGACTGAAAGCCCGAAGACTTCCCCAGCGCATCGCGAAAGCTCGAATAGTCGCTTGGTGTCATCGTCGACAGCACGTCCCATGACTGAATGAGCTGCGACTGGATGCGGCTTACCCGTGCCAGGTGCTTGAACGCGAGCTGAAGGTCATCGGCGATGAGCAGCCGCCGCGCGGCCGTGAGCTCGTGCAGCGTCAGCTTCATCCACAGCTCGGAGGCCTGGTGGATGATGATGAAGAGCATCTCGTCATGCGACTCGGAGCGCGGCTGCTGGGCCGTCAGCAGCTTGTCGAGCTGTAGATAGTCCCCGTAGCTCATCGCCGCGGCGAAATCCGAATGCGGTGCGCTCACCAACTGCTCTCGTTCGTTCGCCATGTCGTTTCTCTCCGATGATCCCTGATGCGCCGGGGTCGCCGCATCACTCTCGGGAGAGAACATAGTGCGCGCACCGTGTGCGCGCGAAAGAGCCTACCGGGCGATCACGCCGTAGACGATGGGCCCGGAGTCGGGCGGGCCGCCGACCCACAGCCGTGCGCCAATCAGCTCCTCGAACGCGGTCGGCGGGTGGCCGAGCGCGACATCGCCGCCGCGAGTGCGAAGGCTGTAGTGAGAGCCATCTCGCATCAGCACGCCATCCACAACTGCAGCGCCATCGACCGACTCGACCGTAAACGCCGAGACTTCGAAACGCTCGACGTGCGCCGTTCCATACGCTTTCACCTCGACGCCGCCGAGCGTCGCGAGCGCGGCGGAGTCGGCGGTGCTCGAGAGCGCAAGCGCGCGAACGCCGGAGCCCGTGCGGAGAACGATTTGCTGCTCGAACGACGTCCCCGTCACCGACACGAAACCGACGAGCGAGTCCGGCGACGTCGGCTGGGCTGCAGCGCTACGCGAGCGATGATGGCACCCGCCACCGGCAGCCGCCACGACGAGCGTGCCTGCGACCAACAATGCGCGATTGATCACTTGGTGCGCACGAGCGTCATGTCCACCGACGCGGGCACCGCGGCGCTCGATGATGACGCCGTCAGCGTCGAGATCGTGTTCGCTGCAAGGCGGAAGCGCAGGTAGGCCGACCCGCCGCCGCTCAGCGAGACATCGACCGGCGAGACCAGCGAATGTGTGAGCAGCGGGAACGCGCCACCGTTCAGCGGCGGCAGCAGCGATCTGAAGTTCCAACTTGGATTGGTGTAACCGGCAGCAACGACGAGTCCCGCGTCGTCGGCCACCTGCGCGATGCTCCAGTCGTGCGCGAGCGACGTGATGCTGCCGAAGACGGCGTTGAAGTTCGTCTGGCCCGTCGCTGTGGTATTCACGAGGGGATACCAGGCGCTCCGCTCGGTGCCGCCCGTCCGATCGGCCGAGTAGCGAAGGAGCTGCCAAATCGCGCCGCGCACCTCGAGCCCGTCCACCTGCGAGTATGGCGAGTTGATCTCGGGGGAGATCATGTAGCTCTTCAGTCGCAGAAAGTTCTGCACGATGTACGTGTTTGCCGCATCGAGCTGTGCTTGCGAAGACTGCAGAGTGGAGATTCCAATATTCGAGTTCCGCGTGTTGCCGGAGATTCGGTAGTAGATCAGCTCCTCGGCTATGTGGCTGAGCCCCTCGTTGAGCCAGACCTCCTCAAGCGAGTTTGCCCCGTTCACATAGATTCGCCGCCCGGCATTGATCAGATGCTGAAATTCGTGGACGAGTGTGCTCAAAACGATGTTCGACAGTGCTGCCTTATTCGTGTAGTTCCCGTTGATCGTCGA
>JBDTXL010000305.1:0-1943 GCA_040006195.1 Gemmatimonadota bacterium
ACCGGTGATGCGACGCGCGGCGGCGGTGACGACGGTCTCGCAATTTCTCGCGGATGATCTTCGACGCCTGATGCCCGCCGTGACGAGCAAGATCTCGGTGACGCCAATGCCTCTCGACATCGAGCGCTTCGCCGCCGGTGCGACTGTGGCGAAGGTTGCTCCGGCGCGGGTGCTCTACGCCGGGAATCTGATCGCGTCGAAGGGTGTTGACGTGCTCATAGATGCGATCGCGCTGCTCCGTGACCAGGGCGTGAAGTGCCAGCTGCGAATCATCGGTTCGGGGCCGGAAGAGATGAGGCTGCACGCGCTCGCTGCGCAGCGAGCGCTGGGCGATGCGGTCACCTGGTCACCCTTCATCTCGCAGCACGAGCTCCCCGCCGAATTCGGCGAGGCGACGATCACGGCGCTCGTCTCGCGGGGACAGGCCGAGGGGCTGGGGCTTGTACTGGCGGAGGCGCTGCTCGCGGGAAGCGCGGTGGTTGGTACGGCGGCCGGAGGAATTCCGGAGGTCGTGGTCGACGAGCAGACGGGGCTCGTCGCGATGGACGGCGACGCGCCGGATCTCGCTCGTCAGATCGACCGGCTCCTCGCGGATCGCGCGCTGCGCGATCGAACCATCGACGCGGGACGCGCGCGCGTCCGCGCACAGCATGCGCCCGTTGCCGCAGCGGACAGGTTCATCACTCTCTATAAGGAGGTAGCGAAGGGAAGGTCCACAAAGTAGCTATTGCGAATGAACGTAGCGATCAAACTCCTGAGCCCCAACGACGCGCAGCTGCTCGAGCACCTGGCAGTCAACGATCCAGCCTTCGACCTCGACGGACGCGGCGAGCCTCTGGAGCCTCTCTCATCAGCGGCGGCGCAGCGCTTCCTGGCCGATCCTGCGGTGCTCTTCTGGGTCGCGAGAGATGGAGAAGATGTCGCGGGATTTCTGTACTGCCTGCTGGTGCCGCTTCGCTCCAGCGACGAGCAGGAGCTTCTGCTCTACGAGATCGGAGTGCGCAGTGAGTGGCGGAGAAAGCGGGTGGGGCGGCTGCTCCTCGACCACATGGAAGGGTGGATGCGCACGAACGGCGTCGGTGAGGTGTGGGTCTGCGCCGACAATCCCGCGGCGGTCGCGTTCTACCGCGCGTGCGAGTTCGAGGCCCCGGAGCTTCAGCCAGTGTACATGACGAGCCGGGTGCGCTAGGCGACTCTCCGCAATCTCACTTGCCCGAGCCGATGAGTCGCCGCCCGAGCGGCTTGTTGAGCAGGAGTGCAAGCGCGCCGCCCGTCGCCGCGATCCCCGCGTGCATCGCCCAGAACTGCGCCGGCGTCATGCGCTCGTAGAATCCGCCGATCCATCCGATCAGGATGTTGGAGAGAAACAATGTCAGAAACACGGTGCCCATCATCGTGGCCTTGATCCTTTTTGGTGCAGCACTCGACACGAGGGCGAGCAGCGTGGGCCAGTAGTAGAGAAACGCCACCCCCAGCAACACGTCATACGCGATTGGATAAATGACGTTCACTCGATCACTGATCGTGCAGCCGATGAACAGGATCACGTTAGCCGTGCACGCGATCCATGCGCCCGTGGCGATCTTCGCGATCTCTCCGGGTTCTCCGCGCCCTCGCGCCTGCCACTTCCACAGCACGATCAGGACGGGCACGAAGATGACACTGATGAACGGATCGATCGAGTTGAACCAGGCCACGGGAACGTGAAAGCCGAGCAGGTCGAGATCGACGTGAGCGTTAATCCACACGAGGGCGATGTTCGAATTCTGGTAGTACGCGATCGAATGGAAGATCGTGAGACCCATGACGGCGACGAGCGCGCCGATCGTTCCCCAGTCTGTGGGCTCGCGCGCGGCATCGGACTTTGGGAGCGCCGCTGTGGGCGCGGGCTCGACGAGCGTGTGATAGCCCGCGAGGTACGTTACGAGGCCGATGAGCATCAG